>JBDLJP010000474.1:0-1004 GCA_039714295.1 Candidatus Fermentibacterota bacterium | reverse complement strand
TGCCAGCTCCTTGGTATTACCTGTAACTATTGACTGGAAATCGTGCCAGATGGTGACAGGCTTTCCGTCGATGGCGATTATGCTGTCACCGGCTCTTATACCGGATTCGTAAGCGGGAAAGCCTATCATGGCTTCGCCAATCACCACAGGAACCAGGGCATGGAAAGGAACGGTTTCCACCGGGAGAGAATAATTTCTCTCGAGTATTCCATCAGATGTCCCTATCGTCATTGTTCCGGGAGTAACGGAATACATCATGCCCAGGGTCTCGTAATAATCTGCTACGGGATAACCGTTCACCGAGAGGACAGTATCTCCCACGCCCAGGCCGAGCGGGTTATCAGCATTGCCTACAACGGCAGGAGTTAGATCTACATCCCATCCCACAACACCATATACGGTCATAAGTATCAGCGCGGTGAGCAGAAGGTTAGCGAACGGACCCGCAAGAGCCACAAGAACCCGCCTGAACCATGATACATCCGTAACTGGGTCGCCGGTGGTGCCAAGATTTACTCTGCAGTATCCGCCGAGGGGTATCACCCCTATGCAGTATTCCGTTCCGCCAATTCTTCTTTTGAAAATATGCGGAGGAAAACCAAGGGAAAAGCGCGGAACTTCCAGACCGAGCGCTTTGGACATGAGAAGGTGTCCCATCTCGTGAAATAATACGATCACGCCGAGTCCGAATACAATCGCCACAATGCTCAGCATAGTTTCCTCACAATTCTTTCAGCCTGAATTCGCGAATGCCTGTCTGCCTTCATAACGGTATCATAATCACTGATCTCCAGAGGCTTATGCCCTGTAAGCACTTCTTCTATGACCGCTGCTATATCTCCGAAACTGATCTTCCGGGCAAGAAATGCTGCAACTGCGACTTCATCCGCAGCGTTCGCGGCAGCAGGCCAGGTTTTTCCATCCTGTCCAGCCCGTGCGACCATATCGAAGGCGGGATACCTCCGCCTGTCAAGCTCGGTGAATTCCAGTGTCCCCCAGTCAAG
>JBDLJP010000473.1:0-1004 GCA_039714295.1 Candidatus Fermentibacterota bacterium | reverse complement strand
TCCGTGCCCTCTGATGCGAATAGAAGTTCCGCTTCCCGGCATGCCGGATGTAGAAGCGATTTGAACACCTGCAGCCCTCCCCTGCAGGGCCTGGTCGATACGTGTGACCGGACGTTCCAGCATCTCTTCTGAGGAGATGGATGAAATGGAACCGGTAATATCGCTCTTTTGCACCTGTCCGTAACCGATAACGACCACCTCTTCCAGGGACAGGACATCTTCCTTCATTTGGAGATCTATGGTGTTCTGCTGCTGCACAGGGATCTCCTGTTCCAGATATCCGATATAGCTGAATACCAGTATATCCTCGTTGCCCGTGACTGTAATGGAATAATGACCATCCAAATCTGTCACGGTCCCTACGGAAGTGCCTTTAACAAGGATATTCACGAATGGCAAGGGCAGATGGTCTGAAGCATCCGTTACCACACCGGTAATGGTCTTTTCTTGTCCCAGAGCAATATTCCCCAAACCCGTAAGGACTATGAAAAGAATGCCCAGAATGCGTAGGTTTTGAATCATTGTTTTCCTGCTTATGTATTCTTAAAGATATTTATCTGTAGTCTAGGATCAGGGCGCCTTGATAGGGCACCCTGATCCCGTGAAACAAATCACCTCTATGTGATACTGTTACTGGTGTTTGATGATCTTATGAGTAGATTTACTTCCCGCAATGTTAGTCACGAGAACATAGATTCCATCCGGGAACTCAGAAATATCCAGAATCATACGGCCGGAGTTTCTGTTATGGCCAGAGTAGATCAGTCTCCCTGATATGTCCAGTAAGCTGTATTCATCGATTCCCTGAGTTGATTCAATGACAAGTTCTGAAGAAGCAGGATTCGGATATATGGATATGGCCGTACTTGTTTGGTCCCCTATTCCGACAGCATAATCCTTCTCAAAGAAGTCATCAAAGAAGACTGCATCATTGTGAGAACCAACTCCCACTTTCCCGATCATATTGAGCGAGTCATTGCTTATGCTATGGTACTCTACATCAT
>JBDLJP010000472.1:0-1007 GCA_039714295.1 Candidatus Fermentibacterota bacterium | reverse complement strand
ATGTCCATCTGTACTTCTTTACCCCTGTATTCTTCCGATCCGATCCTCCCTGAAAGTCTGATGCCTTTTTTCTCGGTACTCAATGATTCAGGTCTGAAACCGATCCTGGACGGGGCCTCTCCTTCCCATTCGATATCTCCAATTGCGGTCCGGAGCTTCCCGTTGGAAGAGCCATGGACGTCCAGAATATTGGCTATCCCCATGAATTGAGCGGTATCGGTCCTTTCCGGTCTCCAGTAGATATCTTCAGGGGCTCCTTCCTCGAAGATGCTTCCATCTTTCAGGTATCCTATCCTGTCGGAGACAGCGATGGCTTCCAATTGATCATGGGTCACATACAGTGCGGTCGTCCCTGTTCTCTTCAATATGGACCTCAATTCCTTTCTGAGGTCCTCCCTTAGAGACGCATCCAGCGCGGAAAGTGGCTCATCCAGAAGCAGCAGATCGGGGTCATATACCAGAGCTCTCGAAAGAGCTACCCTCTGTCTCTCACCTCCTGAAAGCTCTGATGGATATTTCCTCCGGTATCCACTCAGACCAACCAGTTCCATGATATCGGATGTCTTTCTCTTCACCTCGGATGAGCGGAGGTTCCTGGTCCTCAGTCCGAAACCGATGTTGGCTTCTACGGTCATGTGCGGAAAAAGGGCGTACTCCTGGAACACCACTCCGATATTCCGTTTGTGGACCTTTTCAAAGGTCACATCCCTGCCTTTGATGGATATCTTCCCTTTTTGAGGGTCAATGAAGCCGGCGATCAGGTTCAAAGCGGTCGTCTTGCCGGATCCGGAACCTCCCAGCAGCCCGTAGATCGATCCTTCATCCACCTCGAGGTCAAGCTTGTGAAGCGTCTCCTTCTTCTCTCTTGGATACCTGTACGATATGTTCTTCAGCTTCAAACTCATTAACTCTGTGGTCCTGTAATTGCATATCTATTATTCCCGAAACCCCTTCGTCAAAAACAGCACTGGTGCCATTTTTTATAATATTGGTTTTGTGTATTAATC
>JBDLJP010000471.1:0-1013 GCA_039714295.1 Candidatus Fermentibacterota bacterium | reverse complement strand
ACACTCTCACGGGGACTTCCCATTACCTTGAGTATCTCAAGGAGGCCGGGATGATAACCATGACGGGTAATGTTATGCTTACAGATGGAGAAACCGTTCTGGAAGCGGGAGAAGTTGTGTATTTCCGGGAATCCGGTAAAGCAACGGCAAAAGAGGATGTTCTCATGACTGGTCCGCGTATCGGAAGGGTTGAAGGGCAGTACGCGCTTTACGACAGGACCAGAGGCAGCCTTTTTATAACGGTTGATCCCATTCTCAGAAGGGTGGAGGGGGACGACAGCCTTATTGTTACAGCTGACAGGCTGGAGTTCTTTCCAGATGATAACTCGGCGGAGGCTCAGGGCAATGCTTCGGTTTCAATGCCGGAGATGGATTTCTATTCAACATCCGAATACCTGAGATACTTCGGCAACGAAGACCGGTTTGAGCTTTTCGGCTCACCGGTGCTTGAGTCGGAGGATAGTGAAATCTCAGGCGACTGGATGGAGATTCTTCTGGAATCCTCAGGAGACCCCCGCTCTATCAGGGTTGAGGGTGGAGCCTCAGGCTATTTTCTTGATACAGGTGTTGATCCCCCTGCTGAAACATGGTTCTCATCGGAAAGAGCTTTCTTCGAATTCGAGAATGGTGAACCCGATTCAGTGATGCTCGCAGGCTCGGCGACACTCAGGATGAAATCCGGCGGTTCTGCTGCCTCCAGAAATGAAATGAATACGGTACGGGGAAATACTCTTCGCATCAGCTTCGAAAACACTGAGGTTGTTGAAGTCATCGTATCGGGGCAAGTAACAGGAACATACAGCTACCTCGGAGGTGATCCATGATCCCGGCTAAGATCAACAAGGCAGATCCGGAGATCCTGAGAACGGACAAGCTGGTTAAAAGGTACAGGAAGCGGGCTGTTGTAAACGGTGTATCTCTTTCGGTATCAAGGGGTGAGGTCGTCGGACTTCTCGGACCTAACGGTGCTGGAAAGACTACTACTTTCAACCAGATCGTAGGATTCATAAGAC
>JBDLJP010000470.1:0-1014 GCA_039714295.1 Candidatus Fermentibacterota bacterium | reverse complement strand
GGGACCTTCAGGCAATTGATCATTCCATAACACACACAGAACTCACTGATCTTCTTTATTCCGGCAGGGACATAGGTTCCGTGCTTATTCTGAATCCAGAACCGGAGTTTCTGCCCAATGTTACGTTCGGCATTTTCAACGGTTCTCCCGACGCCCTGAATCAGGACAATGAAATCCAGTATACGGGCAGAGCGGAATTCAAACTGCCGCTGGATATCATTCTGGGCGCTGATCTCACATCTCTCCGGTTCGGTGAAGCGGATGAGTTCTCTGTTGAAGGCTACAGCGTCTCCGCAAGACAGATTGCAATGGGAGGAGACCTCCAGTTTAAAACTGAGCTTGGAAAGGACTTCTCATTTCTGTTGAGGGGTGAATTCGCACGGGGAGACAACTGGGCGGCTTCGAATGTCATTGCGGGAGATGATCCTCCGCAATTCCAGACATGGTGGTTCACAGGAGGATTCACCTGGAAACCCGACAAGCCTTCCCTTGAACGTATTTCGGCATCAGTCAGCATGGGATCATGGGAACCTGACCGGTCCGTGGGTGTAAGGGAAGATGAACTGATATTCACTCTTGATGTTGATACCGGCAGCCCTGTATCGATCAGGGCTGCGATGGTGAATCATCGCCCTCATAATGTTATCTTTGAGGAAGACCGCACGGATTACATCCTAGAGGCAGCACTGGATCTGTAATGAAAACAGGTGATGCTCCCCGCCTGCATTTTCACAGGTACGAATTCAAGTATCTGATAGAGGGAACGACTCTGTCGGGTATACTCCGGGAGCTTGAGCTGCGCCTTGAGCGGGATATTCACTCCGACGCGACCGGCAGTTACTTTGTAAGAAGCCACTACTTCGACACCGATACATTCGATCTTTACCGGGAAAAACTCGCGGGATTACAAAGAAGATACAAATTCCGCCTTCGAAGCTACTCTTCATCTTCGCTCTACACCGGTCCGCTTTTTCTGGAACTCAAGGGCAGGAATGACAGCCTTGTCTACAAGCA
>JBDLJP010000469.1:0-1026 GCA_039714295.1 Candidatus Fermentibacterota bacterium | reverse complement strand
ATCTTATCATAGATTCAGGTCTTAGGAAAGATCTCTTCAAACCTTATAAACTTGGACAGTCTTATGATAAGAAACTCCTCGGAGAGGTTAACAGATTCAAGGATGGAGATCTTGAGAGGTTTCTTGTTCCTAAAGAGATCGCAGATACGATGAAACAACTCTCTACGAAGGAAGCTCCTAAAGCAATCGCAATGCTTAATGATGTCTTTAGGAAATCCGCTACAAGTGTCTATCTCCCATTCACAGTTACGAATGCTTTCAGAGACGGCTTAATGGCTTACACAACAGCTCCGGTTTTTCAAGCTGGTCGAATTGATAAATTTGCAAAAAGCTGGGGGAAAGGATTCTGGGAAGGTGCGAAACATGAGTTTCTTGGATCTTCTGATCTCTCCAAGGCTTATATAAAAGCAGGAGGAGGCTTTGGCTTCCATCGAGGAATCGGAAGCACCTCTCCTGGAGGAGGAGGACTTGACTTCCATCGAGGAATTAGAGGACGCACCCTCGGTGCAGGAGGTAGCCTTGACCCCCACGGAAGAATTGGAAGCTGCGACGCAAGCCGCTGACCTGACCCCCGCTGATACAATTGATTTATCATTGCTGCAAGATTTTCTGGTCGAGGCCGGGGAGCATCTGGCGGAGATGGAATCCGGGCTGCTGCAGCTTGAAGCCGATCCGGACGGCCGCGAAATCCTGAACGACATTTTCAGGTCGGTTCACACTATCAAAGGGGCTGCGGAGTTTGTGGGTCTTGAAAGGATTTCGGAGCTTTCCCACAAGCTCGAGAACCTGCTTGAACTGCTGCGGCAGGGGCAGGAACAGGTCAGCCGGGATATCATCGATACCCTGATCGAGGCCAGGGACCGTATCTCACTTCTGGTGGAGGACCTTCAGCGGTCGCAGACCGAGGAGGCCGCGGTGGATGACCTGGTCGGGCGTATTGCCCGGCTGGCCGAAAGCGGCGAAGAAACCGACGAAGGCCGGATTTACGAAGAGCCGGAGGAAGCTGCCGCCGGCCGGGTCGGGCCG
>JBDLJP010000468.1:0-1029 GCA_039714295.1 Candidatus Fermentibacterota bacterium | reverse complement strand
TCAATGTGGAAAAACCGTGTCCTTCACTGAGGTTAACGGCAACCTCAAGGTTGGATGCAACACCGTCTCCCGATGGAATTGGATTCCGCAGCAATACGGGAAGGCGCAGAATAACTGCCAGCAGCAGAATTGCCAGAAGAATTACCGGTTCTCTTCTCAGAATTGAATCAGCAGACATTTTAAGCATGACAGGAAAATACTAGCGTCATATCAGGTGTCAAATGCCGCAGAATCGCGATTGCACCATCACTGCAATCCCTATTCAAGGGGATTCAGAACGCGACCGATAAAGAGTGTCGTACCTGTATCGCGATCCCTGATGAGATATATGAATGGACGGTTAATATTGAATTCAATTGATGGCTCCCCATTAAGTTTCTGCATGCCTACAGCAGTTGCAGCCGCGGCTTCCGTACCGGTCTCGTCTACGGAGACAAAGGCTTTATGTACTACATTTGCGATGTATAAAGATAGAGTCCCATCCATCCCTGAAAAATCAGCTGACATACCGAAAGCGGACACCATACCCATATCGGATAGAATATCTTCAAGCCGGAATGTGGATACTGTCTCGAACTTAGGCATACTGAGACGGAGGTTTGTGTCCATCAGGCTGCGCGTGATATCTGCGATAAAATCGTTCTCAAGACGATCTTCCAGTTCAAAGAAGCAACCATCGTCCGGAACGATGACAAGCATGGATGTTCGTCTGTTGCTGTACGGCAGTTCGACAGCCATGTAATTATCCCCTCTGACCATTGGAAAATGCTCAGACTGATTCATCATGGGAACCGTAATCCGTTCTCCATCGATCAGTGTGAAGTCTTGATCATGGGTTCCCATTTCATCGAACTGGAAGAGCCACTGCGCTTTGAAATAGATGGCATTGGTAAGTACAAGTTTCGTGACGCTTGTGAGCAGATTCTGAGGAATAAGATCTTCGATTCTCCCTTCTGTCTGTTCCATGACCCATACATTGATGATCTCCCGGCATAGTTCGGGATCGTCCGAGAAATCAAGGGTTCTGAC
>JBDLJP010000467.1:0-1033 GCA_039714295.1 Candidatus Fermentibacterota bacterium | reverse complement strand
GGGACATTCATAGTGAAGGAACTTGTCAACAAACACCCGATCGTGAGTACTTTGCTGATCATTCTCCTTGCTGTCGCCATCCTTTTAGGAGCAGCGGTGGCCCTGAAGAGAAAGAAGGACGATCAATACTAATAGACCGGACACGAAGAGATCTCCGGACCACGAGATCCGGAGAGGGGAGGGTACAACCCCTCCCCAATCTTTTTTTATTCCATAGCAGTTGGCATTGCATGGAGTGCAATATCGAAGAGAACCTGAAGGTATGCAACTGTACCTATCCCTGTGAGAAGAAAGGCCATTGCTGCTCCTGTGTGGCATATCACAGGAAAAGAGGTGAACTTCCCGGTTGTTATTTCACTGAAGAAGCCGAGGCAACCTATGATCGGTCTGTTGAGAACTACCTCAGAACGTCCGGAAGGTGATATCGATCCCCCGGAGTAAAATTGTCCTATCTGACAGTCGGGATATGAGCGATATCCGGGACGGTTCAGTGGATCTCATGGTGACATCTCCTCCATACTGGCAGATAAAGGACTACGGGAGCAAGGATCAGATCGGCCATGGTCAGACACTCCATGATTACCTCAAAGACCTCTACAGGGTCTTTAAAGAGGTCTACAGGGTACTTTCACCCGGTAGAAGAGCGTGTATCAATATCGGGGACCAGTTCACAAGGGCTTCGATATATGGAAGATACAAGGTAGTTCCGATCCATGCCGAGATAATACTGCAGATGGAAAAGATCGGTTTCGATTTCATGGCTCTTACCGACCATGGTCTCTACGCGCCGTCCATCGAATCGCAGGCCGCGTTTGAAGCGGTGGACACCGATCTCCGGATCTATCGAGGGGAGGAAGTTCATCCGCCGGATAATCCGGTGCATATCGTCAACTTCGGGGGCTCCGCGAGCGTCAACGATCTCTTCTCTCAGAGCAGGTACCGCTCGGAGGTGCCGGATTTGGAGCGCCGTCTCGGAGACATCGGCGATGCGCGCGACCGTTACTGCTATGCCTCGAGCCTCTGGTGTTTCGAT
>JBDLJP010000466.1:0-1053 GCA_039714295.1 Candidatus Fermentibacterota bacterium | reverse complement strand
ACCTAAACATTACGATGGATTTAGTTCTCAGTCCTCTATAAACTCCGTCAGCGAATCCCTCGTTAAACAACTCCTGTCGAATGGGTGCTGCATGGGAGAGTTAGTGCTGGATAAAGCGCTGTTGCCCTCTCACATCCAGGCGATCTCTACTAACGACTTAAAATACCAGAATAAAGGGAATCGGTCTATACCCTATATTGACGATGGGTCGGATCAGATATTCCTCGATACTCCGGCGGTCAGTATTATCAGTCTGAGTCAGGATCCGGAGACTCCGTATTCACAGTCCTGGTTTAAGTCGGCGGTGCAGGCGATTGTCTCGAACTCCGAATTCACCAACGATCTCCGTAGGTCATTTAGGAAGGCCTCATTACCGAGGGCGACAGCGAAAATCGATACAGAGAAATTTGTAAAGAGTCTCAGTCCAGAGGTTCAGTTTGATTCTAAGAAGTTGACGATCGCGATGGATGGACTGGTTGAGAGGGTTAGAGGAGAACTCAACGGTCTGGATCCGGAGGACGCGATTGTTCATTATGATACGATCGAGGTTGACCATCTGAGTGCTGGGAATATCAGTGCTCACGAGAGTGTAGACGTTCATGCAAAACTTGTGAATGGTCAGGTAAGTACCGGACTTCACGTACTTCCTTCACTCCTTGGGCGAGGTGAATCTCAGACCACCGCGTCTACTGAGGCGGTACTTTTCTTGAAGGTGGTCGAATCTCTTCAAGGGCGGGTGAATGAACTGTACTCATATTTATTTACCATGGCGGCGCGACTTCAGGGTCACGACGTTACGGTGAGTTTTACATATAAGAAACCCAGTCTCCGTCCTGATATAGAGGAGGAGTCTTTTCTGTCCATGCGTCAGAGTCGGGTTCTTGAACAATTGTCCCTTGGTCTTATATCAGATGAGGAAGCGTCGATTAATTTGACTGGGGATGTTCCTTCTGGCGATTTTACACCGTTGTCCGGGACAGGGTTTCATGGGAAGAAGGAAGATCCGGCGAATCCGTACTCGAACACCAGCGTCTCAGGGGACCAAGTGAACAA
>JBDLJP010000465.1:0-1056 GCA_039714295.1 Candidatus Fermentibacterota bacterium | reverse complement strand
CTTTCGATCCCTACGAGGGACCGGAGGGACATACCTACAGCGACAGGACCAGCTTCCATGCCTGGGCAGGTACAAATCAGTTCGACGACTACTTTGTGAGCGGGAATATAGGTGCAGGGCAGTTCGACTCTGAGGGTACATTTCAGAATTACAGTCTGAGCTTCAGGATGAAACCCTCTCAGGCCCTTGAACTCAGATTATCCGGCAACTGGTTTTCTACCGAGGATACGGAAAACTATAACTGGTCAGCAGGAGAGTGGGACATACGCAGTACTGACTGGAAATCTCTGATACTCAGAGCGGGGTATATTTTCAACCCGGATATGCACCTCAGGCTCTTCTCTCAGTATTCACGCTTTTCAATGGATTACGCTCTGACCGATGAGTCCGAGAGCAGTGATATTACTGCTAACCTGTTGTTCAGCTGGCAGTACCTCCCGGGCAGCATGTTCTATTTTCTTGTTGAGAACCAGTTCGATGAGAGGGAAGAGGGAGGATTTGGAACACCTGACATCGGCTGTTACGCCAAACTCACCTGGTATCTGCCGATCTAGCGGAAAGAGAGAAGGGAAGTACAGTGAAGAACTATTTCATAGTATTAAGCGCAGCCATTTTCCTCCTTATTGCCGCGTGCGGACCCGACAGCAGCGAGGAGGACAGCTCTCAGACGGAGACAGGGTCAGAGCGGACAACGCTGGTGCTTCTGGATTCCATCGGAGTGGAACTGGGTGATTCCTGCTACGTTTTCGGCTCGATCGAGGGGCTGGGATACACTCCTGATGGCAATATCGCGGTTCTGGACCGTATCAGTGCGGATATTAGGATATACTCACCTGAAGGCGTATATCTGAGAAGAGCGGGAGGCAGGGGAAGCGGACCGGGTGAGATGCACAATCCATTATGCCTCTTTCTTTTCCCGGATGGCAGTATGGGCGCGCTTGATCCATGGCGAAACGGCCTCCAGATGTACTCTGCCGAAGTTGAGTATGAGGGTATCGGCATGGAAGTACAGAGCAACGTTCATCTGTACCCGGAAGTGGTCAGCGACAGCAGCTT
>JBDLJP010000464.1:0-1068 GCA_039714295.1 Candidatus Fermentibacterota bacterium | reverse complement strand
GAAAGAACGATACAGAGTATTCGGATAATCACTAGAAATTCACCGTTCCCTCCAGACCCGCCCTCTGATTCCAGCTGCTGCCGGAGGGTCTTCTTCCCCAGTAGAACAGGCTGATATTCAGCCCCGATGAGAGGCTCTTTCCGATCCGGACTGATGTTCTCCATGAGATACCGCTGTCGTTTCCGTCGAAAAACCAGGCGGGAAGCTCATCATCACCGGGTATGTATCCCGCGGAAATCCTGGCCGTCGCGTTCCAGCCCCCTCCGATCCATGAGAGATGCGGCTCCGCTTCGATCATGTACTTATCCAGACCTGAAACCACTTCTCTTCTGGATTCGAATGCGGTCATGATACCGGGTTTCAGACCGGGAAAGGGCTCAAGGGTCGGATCGATCTCCAGTCTCACCCCGCGCGTATCCCGGGGGTAGTAGAGTTCCTCCTCCTCTCGCCAGAGCTTCGCAGAACATTCGATAACAAGAATATCCGCCGGACTTAACTCCGGCGCTGCCCTCACTGACCAGAATCTGTTCTCCCTCAATCCAGCGCCGCTGTAAGAGATCCTTTCGTTCCTGAGCCTTCCCGAGAAACTGAGCCTGCGGAGAAGACCTGTCTCCCACCTGAACCATGGTGAGATATCAAGGCTGTATCCGCCCTCTTCACTGGTGTCAAAAGCACCGTACAGAAGAAGAGATTTCTTCCTGTCGCTGGAATTACTGGCAGACAGCCTAAGTACGGAGCTTACGCCGGATGATGTTCCGGAAGCGGAGAGTGTCGTCTCAAGAGATCCTTTCGTCACGACATCGCCTGCGGCTCCCGGCTGGTATAAAATGATGTAATCACCATCAGGATCAGCGTAGTACTGACCGGTCTGGGGGTCGTAACTGTACTCTCCCTCTCCCTCTCCAACATATTCGTATATTACGTCCAGAGACCTGCTTACAGTTCCTGAACCATTGTAGACCGTCTGCATCCAGACATCCCCTGCTGTTCCGGTCAAGGAGAGCCTGATGGCATCCGCATGCAGTTCTCCTCCGGCATCATACGAGGTTTGCGAATGCTCAATACTGC
>JBDLJP010000463.1:0-1076 GCA_039714295.1 Candidatus Fermentibacterota bacterium | reverse complement strand
CGCTACCACCACCCCGGACGAGAAAGTAACCACCCCCGAGCCTGAAAAAGCTGCTGTTGTGAAAGCCGAGCCGGCTGTAGTTCCTGCCGTAGCCGCCGAGCCAGGCACTCCTGCTCCCTCGATGATGGAACTCGCTAATGCGATCCCGTCCGGAGAGTTCGGAAACAACTTGCCTCGTATCGTATCTGCCTCTGGCAAGATCAAGGTTTCCGGAGATAACACCATCCTGGGTGAGCACATGGACATCCAGCTCCTCAGTTCGAATGACCGTTGGATGGTCACTCCAGTTGCAGACCAGAAGGATAAGGAAGCTAAGAAGTTCTGCCGGGCATCTTACGATGGCAAGACCATTCCAGATCGTGACAATCCAGATGGAGAAGGTCAGCTCATCGAGGAGTATACTGACGGATGCAAGAAATATGATGAGTTTAAAGTCTCCAAATACCTCGACCTGTTCTGCCTGGTTGTTAGTACTGGGGACCCCGATATGACCGCCAAAGCTCAAGGACTCGGACTGGTTCAGGTCTCAATCTCCCCGACCGCTATCGGACCGTATATGTCATTTGCCCGTCAGGGGAATTTGACAGTCATGCGAGGTCTGATGACTTCAGATAAACGCAACTGTTTCCGCATCCGGGCTGAAGCAAGATCTTCCGACACTTCGGACTGGACCGTCTTTGTATTCGAACCAACCCCTCTTGAGGAACTCGCAGACTACACCCCTGTAACCCTGTAATACCCATACCACCAAACGGAGCGACTCCCTAATAAGGAGTTGTTCCAACTCCAAAGATGAAATATATAATAGCTGATACGGAGACAACCGGTCTGGATGCTCCTATAGGCGTCTGTGAAGTTGCTTGGATAGAGATAGATGAAAATCTCGAAACTGTCTCCGAGTTTGATTCCCTTCTAAACCCAGGCTGCGAGATCCCGTGTGGTGCTGCCGGTGTCCACGGAATCCGGACTGAGGATGTGCAAGACTCTCCGGCAATCGAAGATATTACGTTCCCGGAAGGGGAGGTCTGCCTGATCGCCCATAACGTAGCGTACGACCGCCCTCTGATTGAGCCTTA
>JBDLJP010000462.1:0-1084 GCA_039714295.1 Candidatus Fermentibacterota bacterium | reverse complement strand
AGGACAAGGAACTCAACAGGATTTATTCGGAGGCATACAGGCAGTCTGAGACACTCCGTGGAGAGGCGGACGCGCAGGCGACCAAGATCTACGCCGACGCCTACGGGCAGGATCCGGAGTTCTATTCCTTCCTCAAGACGCTCGGCGTATACAAGACTTCTTTCGGAGAGAACAACAGGGTCATCCTGACGACAGATACCGAGCTGTACAAGTACCTGAGGAGTATCAACCGGAGATAGAATCCGGAGCGGGCCTGAAATCGTTAAAAAGTCGCACGGTGAAGCCTTAACCGTTGGGAAGGGGCTTCACCGTGTGCTATATTTACCGGACCCCTGTCGAATGAACTGTAATTCATATGGAGGAACGTTTGATGAGGTATGATGGCAAGCGCATCCTGAAAGCATCATTCATGCTGATAATCCTTGTCCTCTCGGCAGGAAGACTCTCCGCGTGGAATCACTCCGAGCTTGACTGGAAGACGATCGATACGGAGCATTTCGCAATTCATTTCCATGACGGGGTAGAGGCCAGCGCCTTCGAAGTGGCGCGGATAGCCGAGGCGGTTTATATCCCGGTCACGAGACTCTATGAATACGAGCCTGACAGGGTTCACATACACATCACGGACAGAGCGGGCCTTCCGGAAGGCGCTTCATATTATTACCTCGACAGGATAGACATCGATACGGATGATATTGATTTTCATCTCAGGGGAAACGCCGACTGGCTAAGGAATGTCATAACTCACGAATTCACACACATGGTCTCTCTGCAGGCCTCCATGAAGATGCCGCGATGGATGCCGGCTATCTACCTGCAGGCATTCAATTTTGAAACTGAAAAGCGCCCCGACGTCATAACGGGATACCCCAACTTCACAGGATCTGTCCCGCTTTCCGGCGAAGTGGTGCCGAACTGGTTCGCGGAAGGGATCGCGCAGTACCAGGCATATGGAGGCAGGCACGATATCTGGGATTCGCACAGGGATATGGTCCTCCGTATGGCAGTGCTCGATGACCGCCTTCTTACACTTGACCAGATGGGAGTATTCGGAAAGAGCTCATCCGACGCGGAGCTGCTCTAC
>JBDLJP010000461.1:0-1085 GCA_039714295.1 Candidatus Fermentibacterota bacterium | reverse complement strand
ATCATACTGACCTCAGTCAGAAACTCGAGGAATTTGAGCGGAACACTGAACTGTCGTTCAACGAGAACAAAGCTATTACTTCCCTTGGTTCAGTCATCAATGCTGTCTTTCATCTCAATACTGATGCGAAGGGTTCGGGTGATGAGGAACGATCCCGCGTGAAATTTCATACCTACTGGAAACTGATGAAGGAAGCTGATCCGAATGTATCCTGGGAGAAGATCGTATCCTATAAGCCTTATCGTGACCGGATCATCTTTACCGATGAGCAGCTTACAGTGCTTGAGAAAGTATTCAGGGAGGTATGCGATGGATGCGACTGTTAAGCAGATACTGGACAGTTTCCGCTTCTCTGTAGACAATTACACTTCCAGTCTGGGTCCCGATAACGATAAACTTATGAAGGCAAAGGAACTCGTTGCATCCCTTTATGCGAAGGCTGAAGACGGTGCTGACATGATGGCCATCAGCATGGATCCGGAGTTCGGCTCCGTTGGTACTCTTATCGGGGAGCTCGCTGCCGAACCAGCACTGGCCCCGGAGGATCAGGTTTCCACGGGTGCTGAGGGAGGTACCGCTTCGGATGACGCTGTTCCGCCTGCAAGCATCGCTGCAGCGGGTTACCACATGGCTTTCGATGCAATGGGTCCCGAGGCGAGGGAAAAACAGGGCAGGTACTACAGCAGGATATTCGAAATTGAAGAAGAGGCTGAGAATGCCGTTCACTTCAATACGCTGCTGGTCGAGGATGGCGTTCTCTTTGAGATGAGCAGAGAACCGCTGATTGAAGCTGCAAAGGAGACCCTTGAGCAGGCTGCAGATATTTACTCACCAACCGTTAATTATCAGCAGGAACTTGTGATGGAAACATATGCTGAAGTCAGCAGCATTGCCGAGCTTGAGTTCCAGGGAACGCTCATGGCGGAACTCTCAAATGTGGAGCACGAATGGGATGCACTCTTCATTGAGGTTATCGGCCTTCTGCCCGCCTGCGCCCAGGCAATTGAAGCGTTCGGCCCGCTGGATGATCTAGTGGAGAAACTGAGGAACAGTCACAGGTTCATGGCCGAATTCATGGGAATTAC
>JBDLJP010000460.1:0-1088 GCA_039714295.1 Candidatus Fermentibacterota bacterium | reverse complement strand
AACGACGAGTTCACCTTTTCCATATCTTTCAGATGTCATCATTGGAAAAGGTCCCGATGGTTCCTCCTCATCCTTTTCCTGGTTATCGATAACATCCAGCCAGGACGTCCTGGAGGAATTGAATACGGCCACGGCCTTATCGGAGGGGGTGATCGTGTAAGGAATGTTGAAGATCAACATGGAAACATCCCTTGTTATCGGATGGTCCGACATCTCGGTTGAAACGGAGAAGTTCACATTCCTGTCGAATGCTAGATCGAACATAGGGGTTCTTGAGATCCTGGTATCCGTACCCAATGCCGAGAGAAGTTCATTTCCGGAACCGAAATCATCCGCTATCAGCAGTTTACCTCCTTTACCAAGGAATTCAGAAAGGAAATCTATCTCTTCATCTGAGAACCCGGTCTGCGGTCCGATGATGAAAATGCTGGTTTCAGCAGGTTCAATTCGTTCGAGTTCGTTGAGAGGACTGTGAAGGATCGTATCCCCGGATGATCCGGATATATCTATTGTCGGAACAAAGGATCCCCCCTCGTATACATCTCTGCCAAGGTTGGAACAACCATTCCAATCCGAGTTGTATATCGAGAAATCCGCATCTGATGAGATCACCGGGATAAAAGTGGAGAATACGAACAGCATCACACCTATCCCGATCACAATGAGATACATGTAAGCGGTCTTCACCTGCTGTATCATTACTACCCCGGCCTCATCCTTTCTGTCCGGACAATATGTCAGGTACATTATGGATGTTTGTACATCTTCTGCTGAGCATATCTCTTCTGATAAGTTTTTCGACACGTTTATCTATTTTTAGAGCATAGTTGGGACGATGGATAGAAAAGAGGCCTTCATGCGGTTCGGTGGGGCTGCCTTTATCGTTGCAGGTCTTATTCTGATCTTGATATCAGGAGAGCTTTTCAACCTCCCCGGGAACCTGGATCCGGGTTTCGAGGGTAGAACGGCAGAATTCCTGCTGAGATCCGGTTTTGGAGTACTCCTTATTGGACTATTGGCGGTTTTCCTATTCTCCGTGAAGACCGTTCCAAAAGAGCTTATGGACCCCTTGATCCAGACAGAAGGGC
>JBDLJP010000459.1:0-1088 GCA_039714295.1 Candidatus Fermentibacterota bacterium | reverse complement strand
ATCCCTGGGTAGAGATGCAAGGGGGACCCCGGTCCCTGCGGGGCAGCTGCCGGCTATAACGAAATTTCTCCCGCCATCGCCGAGGAAAAGCAGGGCGTATCTGGCATCGAACAGGTCCCTGAGAGTGCAGGTGACGAACTCGGTCATCTGTTCCAGCGTACCGTGAGACTGGATACTCCTCGAAAACTCAATGACCTTTTCCCGGAAGACCTTCCTGTTTGTGTTGAATATCCTGTCGATCATTCCGAGCAGACTGGTTCGAGCTGGAACGAATATCGCGATTACCAGTACTACGGCAAGGAATGCAATGAAGTAATACCTGGCGGGAAGGAAGACGAAATAGTTCTCTCCCACGAATCCGCCACCGATGAAGAGTGTGGCGGCAAGTACAGCCAGCACCAGCACAAAGAACAATCCTGCCCTGAAGACGAATCGCATATCAAACGCGTCGTGCCTCAAGATAGCGTAGGCGAAGGACGCCGATATAAACGAGAGAAAGAGCACCGCGGAATGCTCATGTGGGACCTCTACGCCCGGAAGAAAGAACCGGCTGACCATTATCAGCAGCATTGGAAGGATTCCGAGTGTCAGGCCGATCGCGACTATTCGGAACTTGACCTTCTGGATGCGGCCAGAAGTCAGGTATGTCCTGACGAAGAAGAATACGCACGCCAGCATATATAAGAGCCAGTATATGGAAGTCACGCCGTTGAGCGCAAGGACGAGCCCTCGTTCAATACCGGAAGAGTAGCGGAGCATCGCCATGACGAACAGGGCAAGGAATATAAGGGTGGGGGGGATATAAAGCGTTTTTCTTATGAGATATCTTCGAGATCCGGAAGTGATCTCCTTCCCGGGGAATATCATGAAAAAATGGAGAAAGAAGGCGGGGAAGAAGACCATCAGGAAGTCGTATACCAGTTCTCCCGCCAGGTGAAAGAACGGTACCCGGGTGACGGGCCTCATCGTAAAGAGAAACGCGATCGTAAGACAGTTCATCGTAAAAAGAAATCCAAGCTGATCCGGCCTTCTCAGGATCACTACCAGTCCGAGAAATATGAATGTGAAAGCCGTAAGGCTGTATGCGA
>JBDLJP010000458.1:0-1089 GCA_039714295.1 Candidatus Fermentibacterota bacterium | reverse complement strand
AGACACTCTGGAACGGTGTCACCCTTGAAGAGAGAAAGAAGCAATGGAACCGGGAGGGTCCACGGAATCCAGGGGACAATCTGATCATCACCTATACAGGATTTTTCATGGGCAATCAGACACCTGAACATTTCCTTCGAGGAATGCGGATGTTCCTTGAGAAACACCCTGACAGCGGATTCAAGTTCAGAGTAGTCGGCGATTTCGGCGCCTACGCCGATCTTCCGGAAAAACTCGGTCTGAAGGATTCCGTAGAGGTACTCGGTGCCGTACCATTCACAGAGGTGAGAAAGTGGCAGCTCGATTCTGATGTCCTGCTCCTCATCCTCCGGCCTCAACCGGGCAACGAACTGAAGAACCCATCTAAGACCGTGGAGTACCTTCTCGCAAGAAGGCCCATTCTAGCTGTAACCCCGGAAGGGGATCTGACTGCGCTGATCGATCGTCTGGGAGCCGGGTACACTGCCACACATGACGCTGAATCTATATGTGCCGCGCTGGAAGATATTCACAGTGATATCCGTGCCGGTAATTTCAGAGTCCTGGCAAACCCTTCAGATCTGGATGGTGATATGGATATGGACCAGGGGGGACGCAGGATGGTTGAGTTCCTGGATCGTATTGCAGGGAAGGATCAGTAAACCTGCATACCGACAGTATGTCAAACATTCTCAATCTGACGTATTCTGTTTTCCACGGCTTCAAATACAAGATTTGTCATATCGTCCCAGGACGGAAACATCGCTGCAGCCCTGAAAGCCCCCTCAGCAAGACTCTTCCTAAGATCGGGTTCTGTGAATATGCGGTGAATAGCAGCGCCTGTCTCCCGCCAATCCCCAGCCTTGACCAGAAGGCCTGATACTCCATCCTCAAGAAGGTCAGGAATGGCTCCGGCAGTGGTTGATATGACCGGCAGACCACGGGCCAGGAGTTCGTTCACGGTGAGGTTGGGGTAGCGGGTCGAGGGGCCCAGATCACCGCGGCAGATCATCAGCAGATAATCCACGTACTGGGTGCGTCGGATGTCCTCCCATCGGGTGTGCACGCGCAGTCGGGACCGCCCGGGCCCGGGCTCGAGCTCCCGGGAGA
>JBDLJP010000457.1:0-1100 GCA_039714295.1 Candidatus Fermentibacterota bacterium | reverse complement strand
GTTTGATATGCCTGTTAATGACGATAATACCAAAGGTTACACGTATTCCAACGAGATGACTTCCGGGATCAGGATGCGATCCGGCCTGTTGGTGCTGCACAGTTCCAGTGCGGTGGCACTCGCATTCGGCATCTCTTTCTACTTCGCTCTCATTTCGAGCCAGACGGCGGTTGCGATGCAGTTTCCGGAACTGGCGCCTATAGTCGCAAAACTGAAGTCCCTTCTCGTGGTCAACACGACAGGATTCGTGGCAGTCATCATCGTCTCTTTCTGGTTCCTTTCCAGGATGCTCACTTCAAAGATGTTCATCTCTCTCGGAATCGTCATGACCGGCCTCAGGAAGGCCGCCGAGAACAGATACCCTGAAACATCTCTTACGAGTGAGACCGGTCCGTTCGGTGAGTTTGAAAGGGTGTGGAACACTGTCGTTCAGGACACCCGGGATAAAGAAAGTCACGAGATCGATATCCTGGAGAAGACTCTTTCCCTGCTCTCCGGTCCGGAGGTTGTTGAGGCAAGGGCTTCTATCGAGAAGATGATAGACGAGAAAAAGCAGCGCATATGTACCGGTTCAGGTGGCCGGGATGGAGCGGCATCCGGCGGTACCGGAACCGACGACGCGCTCTTTATGCAGCCCGTATAGGCTCTATCCCATAAGCCTGCTTATTTCCTTCAGGAGATGTTCAGTATTGAATGGCTTCTCCATGAGCAGGTCCGCGTTCAGCGGCTCATCAAGTTCTTCCCTGCCGAACATTCCCTGTTCACCACTGTGAGGATTAAACCCTGCCACGGCAACTCTGGGCCTGCTGATGCCGAAATCCTGTTGCAGGGCGTGTACCGTCATATGTATACAGTTTCGAATTTCATCAACAGTAAGCAGTTCACTAACCCTTGCCAGCGGCTCATGGATGGTTACCAGAACAACCCGCAGCCTGGTACCTGCCATCATCATCCGGAAGTCGGCGGTATTTGTCACTTCGGCCAGCATTTCCGTGTGACCGGGATAATGAATACCAGCCTCGTTCAGTGATTTTTTGGATATGGGACAGGTAACCATGGCTGCATAATCGCCCTGGAATGCTCCCTGGACAGCCGTACGG
>JBDLJP010000456.1:0-1104 GCA_039714295.1 Candidatus Fermentibacterota bacterium | reverse complement strand
CACAGGTCATAGTTTATCGACCAGGCGCCGCTTTGCGGATCTCTGTCTATAGCCCCTTCGGGACAGGCCCTCCGGCATTCAGGGTTTTCGCACTGCCTGCAGAATACATGGGTGTGTTTTCCAGAAAAGAGTTCCAGATTCACTCTTATGACTGACGCTGATCTGTCCTGATTGCGCGAATGAATAAGAGAGCAGACGGCAATGCAGTTCATGCACCCGGTGCAGAGGTCGGATTTGATGGTGAATCCTGCCATAGAGACCTTTCATATATTTGAAGGGTCACAATGTTCCCGCAGTTCCAGCATGTCAAGTTCAAAGGAATCTGAGCTGTTATATTTCCTGCCCGGAACTGGAGGATGATGAAAAAGAGTATTCCATACCGTCTCAGGTACAGCAGACGGGCAAAGCGATTGAGTATTCAGGTTGTACCCGGAGAAGTCAGGGTGACAGCTCCTCCGGGAGTCAGAATTTCTGTTATCGATGAGTTCGTTCGAAGCCGCGCCGATTGGCTGACCGGGAAGCTATCGTATTTTGAGTCGATTACCCCGCCTTCCATCCCTTCTGAGTTCATTGATGGCTCGGAGCTGACGATCTTTGGAGAAACGAAAGTTCTGCGTCTGTCCCGGAGCACTTCAGAGACGGAAAAACTTTTACAGCGCAATGGTAGTCTCTGCGCGTATCTGCCTGTGGATGCAGATCCGGCGATGGCTGTAAAAAAGTGGCTCGATGCACTGCTTCTGGGTCATGTAAAGGGAATTGTCGAGAAGTACTCCCATCTCAGACTTGTCCCCTCCGGAATCAGATTCCGCACAGCAAGTACACGCTGGGGAAGCTGCAGCCCATCCGGAGTGATAATGATAAACAGGAGGCTGGTTCACGCTCCGCTGAGTGTGGTCGAGTATGTAGTGGTTCATGAACTGGCCCATCTGCGTCACAGAAATCATTCAAAGAAATTCTGGAATTTTGTTGAAAGCGTTCTGGGTGATGTGAAACCGCGCAAGCAGTGGTTGAGGCTGCAGGGAGCCTACCTGCTGCACAAGAGCAGGTGAATGAAAGCGATGATGATTCGGAAGAAGTTCCTATTGACAGTATATTTCAGTTTGA
>JBDLJP010000455.1:0-1106 GCA_039714295.1 Candidatus Fermentibacterota bacterium | reverse complement strand
ACATTTCTGTGCTCCTGAACGAGACAAACGATTGAGCTGACACATCTCGGAGCCCATCCCGACCGCTCGACGATCTTGCCTGGTTTTCTCGAAGATGGAGGCAACGGATGAAGAAGATCGCGAGGCTCTACATCGACGGCTTCAATTTCTACTACTCTATATACAACAACAGGGATATTCACCGGAGCCTGTGCTGGTGCGATTTCAGGAAACTCGCCGAGAAACACCTCCTTACCGATGATTATACACTCGACAGGATCAAGTATTTTACATCTCTCGTCGGTGAGCATGGAGGTGTCATCGAACAGGAGAGACAGAACCTGTGGCTCCAGGCGGTAAGGAACATAGATGGCCTCGAGATTATCGAGGGATACTACCAGAAACATGGCTACAAGCCGAGGGAGGAGAAGCAGACAGATGTCAATATCGCCGTAGAGATGCTGATGGACGCTTTTCTTCACGACGATTTCGACAAGGCGCTTCTTCTGTCCGGGGATCTCGATCTCGCGCCGGCAGCTCTGGCAGTCGCCGAGAAACTGCCGAGATCCAGGACAGTCGAGGTCTGGATACCTCCGGAACAGGCATACGGCAGGTGGAAGAAGGTAGAGAAAGGGACGAAGGTATACTGCTGCAATATATCACCGGAAATGCTGGAGACAAGCAGGCTGCCGGATGATTTCAGGGATAAGTCCAGCGGCAAGGTGATACATAATATTCCGGAATGGAGAAAAAAGAAGATTGACTGAAACCCCCGTGACTATATAATCACTATCGATTCTGAACAGTAGCAACCCTCAAACGAAAGGAGCCGGGATGAAATCGACGCTTTCCGCTGCATTGCTCATCCTCCTGGTAATCGCGCTTTTTCCCGCTGACGGATTGACCGAAGAAAAGGCGCTGCAGCTGTCGCTGTTTACGCCTCTGCAGATCCGTTCCGCTGATACTTCAATCAAGTATTTTCGCTTCAACCTGCTCTACGGCCGGAACACATCTCTGGTCGGACTCGATCTCGGTCTCGTAAACCATCTGACCGCTGGAGAATCCAAGGCTCTCCAGTTAGGTTTCGCCAACTGGGTGGACGCCGATCTCAAGGGGCTTCAGCACGG
>JBDLJP010000454.1:0-1111 GCA_039714295.1 Candidatus Fermentibacterota bacterium | reverse complement strand
ATCAGCCGTTTGCGCCTGGGTGTTCTCTTCTCCCAGCAAAATAATATCAGTGAAGCGGAGAAAATGTTCAGGCAGGCCCTGGAACTCAATCCTCAATCTCTCTTCGCTCACCTGTATCTGGCACGTCTTGCCATCCAGGCAGACGATATGGATCAGGCCGAAGTCTGGTACAGCAAGGCCCTTGCTATAAACTGGTCAGTGGAGTTATCGCTTGAAGTCGCAGAATTTTATGGTTCCCGAAAGGAGTATGCCAAAGTGGAGCACCAGTACCGCGAAATAATGTCTCAGTATCCGGATGATACACGTGCGTCTCTTGGTCTTATCCATTCCCTGGTCCTGCAAAACAAGAAAACCGAAGCCATCACGGAACTACAACACTTGCGGAAGAAAAGCAGTGACCCCAGTCAGATAGATATTTTCACCGCCCGGCTCCACCTTCGTTCCGGAGAAACCGAAAAAGCCGCCCAACTCCTCGAGTCCGTGGTTTCGCAGGGTGATGAACCTGAAGCCATTTACATGCTCGCTGTCATCCTCTACCAGGAAAAAGAAGTGGTTCGAGCCATGGAGCTGCTGGAAACAATCAACCAACAGTCCGACTACTATGAGGACAGCCTCTACCTGCGGGTCCGGATTCTTCTGGACCGGAACAAGAAAATGGAAGCCGTAACCCTGATCAAGAAGAACATGAACAGTGGAATGGCCAGTGATCCGGACCTCTATTCGCTCCTCGCCTCCCTGTACGTTGAACTGAACCGTGAACAGGAAGGTTATGACATCATGGCCAGTGGTATTGAGCAGTATCCGGAGAACCCGAACCTTCACTACGAATACGGTCTCCTTCTTGAAAGGGGTGACAGACAGGAGGAGGCCGTCGTGCAGATGCAGAAGGTTCTTGAACTGGTTCCGGATCACGCGGAAGCTTTGAATTATATCGGCTATACCTGGGCGAACAAGAACATCAACCTGAAGCAGGCCTTGGAATATATTGAAAGAGCTCTGAAACTTAAACCGGAAAGCGGCTATATCCTGGACAGTCTGGGCTGGATCTATTTTCGTATGGGAGAGCTGGAAAAGGCGGAGCGCGAGATATTGAAGGCCCTGGAACAAAACC
>JBDLJP010000453.1:0-1122 GCA_039714295.1 Candidatus Fermentibacterota bacterium | reverse complement strand
GGTTATAACCTGCGGCTCCTTCTGGATGGAGGTTTTCACTTCAACAGCGCAGGTATTGAACTGGAAATCCTGATGAGCCCGTTCCGGTCCGGTCCATGCCTGAAGTATTTCCGCTCCATGCCGGTGGAAAAGCACGGTTTCAAAGAAATGAAGCTCACCGTACAGGCCGCGCTGCGCTTCAGGTGAAAGTCCCTCTTCCCTGTAGCCCTTCATGAAATACTGCCATCGACGCAAACGGTTCAGAAAGGTTTTCACCCGCCCTCTCTGCGTGGAAGCATCATTCATTTGATCCACAAGATCCATCACTAGGGATGTGAAAACATCCTCGAAGGAAGCGTCCAACAAGCGCAACAGAATGCAGGGTCGCGATGCGCCGGGGAACTGAACGCGCTCAGCCCTGAAACCCCGTGTAACCGAAAAATCCTCCGGCAAGGGAAGAAAATCAGCTTCAACAGAAAAGTAGAAGAATCGCTCCTTGGCCGGTACGCTCAAGCCGACGAAATACTCGTAGCTCCACTTACCGGGGATTCGCTGCCGCAGCAAACCGTCATATGAGCCGGATTCCGCGGCACGGCTTTCCATCTCATTCCATATCCTGTTCAGTTCTTCATAGATCATCGATACCCAGCTCCAGTTGAATTGCCTTCAGGCATGTCATGTTCACTTTGTACGAAACCGGCTTGTCGTTCTTCAGCGGAGGGAAGATGAAACCGTAGCCGATTACAGGATGATTCACACCGGCCGGTTCCGGCTGCAGCACATAAAACAGAAGCAGACCTTCAGGAGCCGGACGGCGCTGGCCCCGTGCGCGCTGAATGTAACCGGCAAGAGGATAGCTGTATTCCTTTTTTCTGACCTGAAGGTGACTTCTCGTCAGCACTTCAGCCAGTTTCATCTCTGGCTCCTTCAAACCGAGTGAATTGAAGCGGGGATCCAGCAGCTGGCTTTTCGGCAGCGAGAAGGTCCTTGCATCGCCGTACTTCTTGTCATCCTGACGGTTGCTCATCCCGACTTCACCAAGGATACCGCCCCCTCCGCAGCGTTTGCCGCGGGTGATACTGACCAGCGCGACATCCCAGTGCATAAGATTTCCGTGACGGTTCTGGGTCTCTATGTATTCCG
>JBDLJP010000452.1:0-1123 GCA_039714295.1 Candidatus Fermentibacterota bacterium | reverse complement strand
GAAGGTGCAGCGGGACCCTGGAGAATCTTCTCAAAAGGCGTTTTCAGCTTGAATCGGAACTTGAACTGTACGATTTGATGGAGAAGGAGTACGAGCAGCTGCAGGAGAATATTCCCCGGATGGCCGATAACCTCCGTAAGGCTGCGGTCGCGCTTTCCCTTTCCAGAAAAAGGGGCACCATTGCCCTGGAGGCATCTGTTCAGAAGGAGCTGAAACTGCTTGGTATGCCCGATTCGGTATTCCGGGTTTATATGAATACACCTCCCGAAAACAGATCATTGATTATTGATGATTTAACCATCTGCTCGGATGGCTGCGAAATCCCGGAATTCTTTTTCAGCGCTAACCCCGGGATGAAACCGGGTCCGTTATCATCCGTTGCCAGCGGCGGTGAGATGTCCAGAGTGAGCCTTGTCCTCAAACTGGCTCTGGCCAGCGTAACCCAGGCGCCCACAATGGTGTTTGATGAAATCGACAGCGGTGTCGGCGGGGAGACGGCAAATCTGCTTGCCGATTCCCTGGATAGAGTTTCAAGCCGCAGACAGGTCATAGTGATAACACATCTTCCGCAGATAGCCTCGAAAGCCAGGAGGCACCTTGCGGTATCAAAGAAAGTAATTGACGGGCTGCCTGTCACACGTGTGGATGCCCTCTCTGACAGAGGAAGCCGGGTAGAAGAGCTTGCTAGACTGCTGGGTGGAGGAACAGCCGCAATGGAGCACGCAGGGAAGATAATATCAGCCGATGATTCTCAGAATAAAAGCGGAGGAGAGAAGCCTTGAAGGGTCCAGTTTTCAATATTCCTAATCTGATCAGCCTGAGCAGGATCCCGCTCGCGTTCATCGCATGCGTGTTCCTTGTTCAGAAAGAAATTATCCCTGTAGTTATCGTGATACTTGTGGGTGTTTTCACTGATGTCATTGATGGTTCTGTGGCCAGAAAAACCAATTCCATCAGTGACTGGGGGAAGATCTTCGATCCACTCGCCGACAAGATAGCCATCGGTGCATTTATAGTTACCCTCGCCTATCTCGGCGGTGTTCCGTTATGGTTTGTTATCCTGTTTCTGGTAAGAGATGCGATTATCGCCGTGGGAGGGCTATATATCGCGAGGAAACTGGGC
>JBDLJP010000451.1:0-1130 GCA_039714295.1 Candidatus Fermentibacterota bacterium | reverse complement strand
GATGGTGTTACACTGGTTGAGTAGTTTTCCGCGAATTTCAATCTTGCCCAGTAAAGCCCCAGGTGATGGTTCTGAGCGTATATATCCCGAAGATCAGTTGAATCGATGAAAGCGGTTGACAGAATGACATGCTCGATGAGAGATCTGCTTTTCAATATTTCATCGAAGACATCCGACATTGTGGTCATCAGTGGCAGAGAGAATCCCATACCTCCGCTGAAATAACCCGCAAACTCCGAAAGACCAAGACCGGCTATGGAAAGGCCGGAGGCTGACTGATCCTCGGGCGGCATTATCACCGAAATCACAGTGTACTTTTTCTTAAGCATAAATGTAATGACAACTGTTGGGATCATTATGATAAGAAGTGCCTTAACAAGAAACCATCTGTTCTTAAGAAGAAGGTAGAGGTACCACAGGGGCCGTTTTCCCTCGCTCATATTATTCCAGACTCTTCCATGCAATAACTATCGACGCTATGCTGGTAAAGATCAGAAGAGGATCCTGCCAGCCTACTAATACTTTTCGCGGAACAACAATAGAGGATCCGGAAGGAACGACCGGAATATCACGAATACCTACCTCTCTTCCGTCTGCCAGTATCACTTTTATTCCGGATTCGAAGGCCTCTCTTTCAAGCCCCCCGGCCTGCGAGATGTAGAAGAAAGCTCCCATCCCTGCCGTATGCGAATACACTCCGGGGGCGTAAACGAACCCGGAAACGGTCACCACCGGCGGTATTCCGGGACAGATCACTCTGTCCCGCGGAAGAACCTCAGGATCGACAGAAGGATCATCAAGTGGGGCTCTGATTTTATCTTCAATACCGTCTGGAAGAACTCTTACAATGTAACAGCTGTCCCTGGTAGCCCATGTTCTCGTTCCGCCAACCCGCTGAACGAGACCGCTCACGGTTTCTCCGGGTATGTATTCTACCGTGCCTCTGGTACTTCCGGACCATGCCTGGTAATCAGCAGAACCTCCATAAGCGGCAGCAAAAGAACCTGACATTCTCACTGCGCCCTCTACACTCACAAATTCCTCCGCCTGGGGTATGTGCACTCTGTCTCCCTGGGAAAGAACAGGATTTGAATGCATGGAGCCGTTCAGGAGAAATTCAGTAATATCAA
>JBDLJP010000450.1:0-1130 GCA_039714295.1 Candidatus Fermentibacterota bacterium | reverse complement strand
CAGAGCGTTCAAAGATGCTGTGGATTTCGGTGTACTCTACAGCTGCGTTGTTCCCGGCAGCGGAAATCTTCTTGGAGGGAAAGCGAAGGTCATAAGGAATTACGAGCCAAACAGGAAGAATGCTGTAATAAAAGATTACGGGTACAAGATGGCCCTGGGGTACAATCCGAGATCCACGACTGACTGGAAGGGCGACCGTCCCAATACCAGGATGGGAGTTTACGCCCTTCTCGAACAGAAATTCGACGAAGTTATCAACAAACGGAACAGGGCGGAACTCGAGAAGGAGAGAAGTCTCCATAAGCTTCAGCTGGATATAAAAAAGGAAAAACTGTCAAAGAAGGAACAGGATTTCCAGAGAAAAGCGATCGATCTGGAATACGAGCATGAGTTCAGTCCGGCCGATCTTGCAATTATCGAGCTGCTCGATGGCAGGAAGACGGCCAAGGTTCATGTGCACAAGGAAGACGATGTCCTCTACCTCATAGGGCTTGCGGAGAAATACGGGATAAAGGTTACAGCAGAGCATACCTGTGATGTGTTCCACAGAGAGATATTCGATGAGCTGGCAAAGGCCGGTATCCCGATAGTGTACGGACCGATGGGTTCTGTTGGATACAAAGTCGAGCTTAAGCACGCATACTACCAGAACGCCGGACTTCTTATGAAATCCAAGGCGTTCTACGGGCTCATGACCGATCATCCTGTGATATGGGCACCCGCCCTCCGGGACAGTCTCAAATTCTTCCTTATCGCCGGAATGAGCCCCGAAGAAGCGATTTCATTGATCACATTCAAGAACGCGAAGATACTCGGCATTGATGATCAGCTGGGTTCCATCATGCCCGGTAAGACGGCAAGCCTGCTTGTATGGGACCGCAATCCTCTGGATCTTGCTGCTTTCCCGAGAATGGTAATGGCAGAGGGAAAAATTATCAGGAAGTAAGTATTGCGAGGGACGTACCATAGCAAGGTACGTCCCTAACTGCCTTGTAACTCCTCGTATCTGTTCCTGTAATCAATTCTGGGTGTTTTTTTGTATAGTTTCCTGCAAAGCTTCATCGCTCTGCCTGCAAATTCAGAAGCATTGAGATTCAGCTCTGAAAGCATGAACGATATTTCATAGTTCA
>JBDLJP010000449.1:0-1137 GCA_039714295.1 Candidatus Fermentibacterota bacterium | reverse complement strand
CTGTTCAAGCGGAACAAGCGGCTTATCGCCATCCCTGTAGATAACCTCAAGACAATCAACATCACCATCAGCTACAGATAATCGTTTGAGTCCCAGAAACTGACCAATACCGTAGGACTCGTGAACGATATAGTTTCCAGGCTGAAGTTCCTCCCAGGATGCAAGTGTCTCACCACCACGGAACTTCCTTACCCGTTCAGGGCGCCTTCTTGTGCTGAGCAGCCTTCTCTCACAGAGAAATGCCACCCCTCCGCCGTTTTCGGACCGAAGAACAAATCCGTCAGAAATCGAAAGTACTCCCAGCTCCACCGGTTCAAGAAGGTCATCCGGAAGAAGATCTCTGAAGGAATTCATTTCAGCAGTGGTATCGCAGGCAACCACTATTCTGAAATCACTGTCCCGCCATTGCCTTATCTGTCTGAACATCTCCTGACGATGATCCATGAATCCTGTCTGTGGCTCAGTGGGCAGGTAAACGTCAACGCTTCCCGAAGGAACAAGGGAGTGTTCCAGAATCCGCTTGCAACCGTTCATGCTCTCTTCAATTTCCATCCATGAAGCAAATGTATCCTGAAAAGAGAATGGGAGATCCACAGGAAAAGCGGATCTTCTGGCATCAATTGTCTCCTGTATGACGGAGTTCAGCCTCCCGGGTTCCACAAGGATCAGTGTTCCTATTTCCGCCAGGTAGTCAAATATCGTGGCAGACTTATCAAAGAAAAGAGGAAGGTGGTGCTCTATCCCGGGGAAATCACTTGCACCGTACATATACTCTTCAAGCGGATGCCCATCTGGGACATGATCGGCGGCGGCATTCCATTCATCCGGAGTGAGAACTATCTCCCGGGCAGGTAGGATTTTTGCGGATCCAACCCGGTTAATGGTTCTCTGGGAATGCTGGTCGAAAATACGGACTGATTCAATTTCTTCACCGAAAAACTCGATCCTGTACGGGTTTTCTGTCCCGTAGGTCCCTATATCAATAATGCCACCCCGTCTGGACCACCTGCCCTGTTCATATACAGAGGTCTCCCTGATGTATCCCGCTGAAAGGAGCCAGCTTTCAAGCTGACCGGGATCCAGTCGCATCCCTCTGTACAACGACAGCATTTTAAATGAATCCGAAGGTGGCAGTCT
>JBDLJP010000448.1:0-1140 GCA_039714295.1 Candidatus Fermentibacterota bacterium | reverse complement strand
TTCTGACTGACACGTGGTCCGGTTCCGGCGAAAGGGTATTAACAGTAGACAGCCTTCAGCTCTCCGGTTCCTGTACGGTTGAAATTGAGCTGGTAGAGGAAACTGGCGGAGGTGTTCTGGGGCTCGTTTCGATGCAGGTAACATATCCTGATCAGCTCTGTGACCTTTCCGGCACCGTACTTTTTCCTCCGCGTGAAAAAACCGGAAGGTACAATTTCAGCGCATCAGGTGTATCCTCCGACTGCAGCGCCTATAATATCTCAGACTTCAATTCCCCGGAATTGATAACCGGTACGGAGCATGCAGGCGGTCAGCTGGAATTCTCATACAACGCTGATACTTCTTCAGCGCTGATACTTATGGATTCCGGCGACTGGCTGGCTCCGGACACGGTATTATCCTCCTATCCCGGTCGACTTGTTGGTACGGTTTCGGATGGAGACAGGCTGATAGTTGTACACCCTTCCCTCTACAGCGGTGTTTTCGGAATCGAAACCCTGAGCACCATGCAGGGACACGATCCTGTAGTTGCAACTACTGCGGAGATCTACGATGAATTCGGTCAGGGTATTGCCGATCCCGGCGCAATCAGATCAGCCGTCAGGTGGGGAATAGACGATTGGTCCAGCGGTCTGAGCGGTGTGATACTCACGGGAGACGGACACTACGATTTCCTCGGTCACTCTACTACACAGCCGGTAATGATCCCACCCTGGATTAAACTTTTAACCGGCAACAGCTCCTGCGCTGACGATATGTACACAATGGTTCATGAGAGTGCTTTCCTGCCTGAAGTTCCCATAGCCAGGATTCCGGTAGACGATCTTTCCGAGCTGGGGACCTGTACCGCGAAACTGCTTTCATACGATGATAATCGAAACAGCGGTACATGGATGAACAGAGCTCTTATCGTTGCGGATGACGAGTGGGGGGCTACAAGTCTGAATGAAACCATGCATACCATGAACAGTGAACTCATCGCCGAGGAAGTCCTGCCCCGCGCTCTGTCCAGGGAGAAGTTCTATCTCATAGAATACCCCTGGCCGTCAGGCTCAACGCCGGGTGGCCCGCATCCGGAAAAACCTGAGGCGAGGGAAAGCTTTCTCGAAACTTTCAGTCAGGGTCATCTGTTCCTGCTGT
>JBDLJP010000447.1:0-1151 GCA_039714295.1 Candidatus Fermentibacterota bacterium | reverse complement strand
TCAGCCGCCGCCACATGAGAAATTGGAATTCCTGTCCGGAATAAGCAGCATTGAATCCGACCATGGGATTTTCAAATTCTACACTGAAACCCCGGGAAAGGTTGCCACCAGTCTGGCGGTGCTTACCTCGGACCTGGGGCTGGAGCTTGAGCAGCTGAACACGCGTGAACCCAGCCTTGAGGATGTGTTTCTGTACCACACCGGAGACGGAGACTCACAATGATATCATCATCGCATCATTTCATCTGGCGGAGGCAGGCACATGGCTCACTGGTAATTCTGAAAAAGAACGTGCTTCTCTACTACCTGAAGCCTCCCGTACTGATATTCGGAGTTGTCTTTCCCGTGTTCTTTTTCATTGCTTTCAAAATGGGCAGGAATATCTCACCCGAAGCTGTTGTTCCCGGTATGGTCGCCATGGCGCTCTGGTTCACCGCCAGCGCGATAGGTCCCCTGGTAACCCCGTGGGAGCGAAGCGCTAAAACCTGGGAACGGCTGATATCCACACCGGTATCAATTCACTCCATACTTGCGGGAGATATTCTGAGCGGTTTCGTGTTCGGCAGCGCTGTCTCTGTGATACCTGTTATACTGGGTCTGCTTCTTACAGATGCTCATATAGTGAACCTGCCACTTCTCATCTTCGGTATCCTTGCAGGAGCATTGACTTTTGCATCTCTCGGTGTCCTTCTCTCGTCACCCCCTGCATCCAGACCTTCCAACATCATGCTTCTTTCTAATCTTGTTCGTCTTCCCCTGCTGTTTGTAAGCGGGATATTCGTCCCCATAGAGCGGATGCCTGCATGGGCGGGATGGGTAGCGCCTCTCTCTCCTCTGTCCTATGTAAGTTCACTGATAAGAGCGGCATACGGAAGCATCCCGTACTTTCCTGTATGGCTCTGTTTCCTGATTCTGTTTCTATTTATGACTGTTATGTTCGCTGCTTCATGCCGGTTCCATAAAATGTACCGGGCAAAGGGATTGTAACCGATAAGCGATAGAAAGGGACACCCACCGGTTAAAGTAAGTGTCCCTTGCTGATATTTAGAGATTGATACCGGCTGTCAGACCGATCCAGGAAGCGTCAAAGTCGAAATCCACAAGGTGGTATTTCAAACTTGCTTCGATGTCCATACCTCCCACGGGCAGGA
>JBDLJP010000446.1:0-1160 GCA_039714295.1 Candidatus Fermentibacterota bacterium | reverse complement strand
GCCTGGATGCCTTCAGAGGCGATACTCCGATGGGGGATGATCTGACCCTGCTGGCGGTCAGCCTGAACGGTACACCTGAACTCCAGAATAAGAGTACGGATGATCATTTGATCGGAGAATCGCGGTAATCATGATCATCGAGCGGTATGACATAAGGAAGGGCGGACTGACCATATTCTGTGGCCGCGATGAGGTCATGGAGATTCCGGGCTGTATCGCCGGCTTGATCATTGTCGCGGAAGAATGCTGTATCAGTGAACTTGTCGTGAAATATCCCGGCAGAGTACCCGCGCGGATATCCAGGACCATTCAAACGCTTGTCGAGAGAAACCCCTGGATCAGAATTGAAGAGACGTCGGAATTTGATGAAGGCGAGGAGATATCCGATCTTTTCCCGGTGTCCCGGATGGAGAATTTCCTGCTGCTGAGGGATGCCCGTTCAGACAGGCTTTACTCGATGGTAGTGTCGGCAGAGCGTGAGAACGTTGAACTGGCGTCCCGAACGGCCTGTCTTCTCGCAAACCTCATGGGATTCTCCGGTTCAACCGCATTCGACGTCCGATTTGGAGTCTATGAAATACTCATGAACGCCGTCGAGCACTATACCGATCCGGATGGTAAACGCTGGATTCAGGTACAGATCGAGAAAAAGGATCGTAAGCTTTCTGTTTCAATCGCCGATAAAGGCGGGGAATTCGATCCTACAGGTGAAAGAGAGTTCGATCTGGAAGACTATATCTCCGGAGGGAAGCGAAGGGGACTGGGACTGATACTCATGAAACGCATGTACGAATCTTTCCGGTACGAGAGGAAGAACGGACTGAACAGGATATTCTTTAACAGAACATTGCCGTCCACTGGTAATGGGGAAAAGGCGGATGAGATGCCATCAATGGAAGCGGGAGAATTCGTGGATCTCGGAAACGGATTGACGGGGATCGAACTCAGGGGCGATCTTGATGCCAAGGGGGCGCTTGCCCTCGAGACGCTGATGGAAGATCTGGTGGACAAGAAGATCCTGAAGGTAGTCCTGGATTTCGAAAATGTACACTTTGTATCCAGCGCCGGGGTCGGAATGCTCCTGGGTCTGCTGATGGCTTTTCTGGCGGTTTATCTGGGTTTGAGCCAGCATGTATCGGGGCTGGGAATCACGCTGTTTG
>JBDLJP010000445.1:0-1160 GCA_039714295.1 Candidatus Fermentibacterota bacterium | reverse complement strand
TGGACAGAGCTTATGATCATATCTTCGTATGCCGCATATCTCGATCTGCAGCGCACTTGGAGTATCGTGGATATAGCCGTATCTTTCGGCAGCAGCTGGTGCAGGATACCGATGGACAAGATTTTGGAAATTACCGATAAAGAACTCGGTGAATCAGAACTACTTGAGTGGTTCGCGGCTATTACCGAAATTTACGAATTATAGGGACAAAACCAAGTGAGGGGTAATATATGCGTACAACAGAGCAGATGTTCAGTATTTCCATTTTACTGACAGTGTCGCTGCTGTTGATTCCAGCACAGGTTATGGCTGTACCAGGTCCGCTGCCCGGAATGGAGTATGTTGAGCTTCCCGGAGGAATCTGCAGCTTTGGAAGAATCGAGGATCGGTTCGGAAATGTTCTGAGCGAGGGGGACAGCACTCATGTTAACTCATTTCAGATAATGACAACTGAAGTTACGCAGGGTCAGTGGGAACTCTTAATGGGAAATGAAAGCCTGAACGATATTCTTGCCGATGCCGGTGTGAGTCAGATCGGACCGGAATATCCCATGTGCGGTGTCAGCTTTATTGACTGTCTTGACTTTGTGGATTCGCTTAACGCCCTGGACTCACTCTACGATTATCGTATTCCACCGGATAAATATTGGGAATACGCTTTCAGGGCTGGAACGGGCACACCCTATTTCTGGGGTGTGGATACTCTGGAAACCATGTCCCTTTACTGCTGGTACAGCCTTAACTCTGGAGACAGCCTTGCTCGGACCGGTACAAGGGCTCCGAATACCTGGGGGCTCTATGATATGTGCGGAAGCGTATTTGAGTGGTGCACATACGGAACCGGTATTGAAGTAGAGGATTCCGTTTCCGGTCGCATAATCCGCTACCAGCCTCTTCGCGGAGGTTCTTACCTGAGTACTGCAGATAACTGCCGAATCGATAAATGGGTACCAGCCGACAGTTCCAGCAGATATATGAACTGCGGTTTACGCGTTGCCAGAAGACTGACAGGAGATGATACTGAAGCCACCGGTGATGTCACATTCGGGCAGATTGTGGAGTCCCTGCAGCAGGAGGACAGATTTGCAGTATTTGTTGAACCTGTACTTGCCGTCGGGGGTATTCAGCATACCTTCCACGAGGATGACATTGAACAGTTT
>JBDLJP010000444.1:0-1165 GCA_039714295.1 Candidatus Fermentibacterota bacterium | reverse complement strand
TGATCGCATGCCCGGAGATATACATCCGGTAACAACAGGGCGGAATGATGGACCGTTCGCTCTTCGAAACGCTATAAAGACGATATCACCGGATCTGATAGTAGATCTGCAGAACAATATCGCTTCGAGAATTGCGACTGCCGGAAGACCTGTTAGAAACAGATTCAGGATGGACAGAAAGCTGAGGAAGCTCGTAATGGATAAGAGGGCTGAATCAATGCCCCTTCGCAGTTGGGAATTCATGCAGTGCGCAGGCTTTGAGACGAGTCCTTCTCCTGTCCTTGAGAAAAGCGGAATCAGCCGTCTGGAAGGTCTGAGAGTCGGGATAGTCACAGGAGGCCGATGGCACATCAAATCAATTCCCTCAACAGTCATATCTGAAACCTCCCGAGTTCTGACTGACCTGCATGGCGCTGAAATAATCCTTCTCGGCGGGGCGGAAGATAAGGATGTGATACTTCGAACAGCTGAATCTGCTGCCAGAGGAACGATAAAGATGTATTGCGGCGTGGAGGGTGTGGAAGGTCTTATTAGTACAATTGAAACCCTGGATCTGCTTATTTCTCCCGATTCCGGTCCGGCGCACCTGGCTTCAGCCCTTGGTGTTCCTGTACTTGTGGTATTCACATCGACATCGCCTGCGCTGGGATTCTGGAATGCGGAACGGAAGGGGAACTATATGGTCAGCGGTATTGACTGCAGACCATGTCACAGGCACGGAGGCAGCTCCTGCCGACTCGGCAGCGAGATCTGCAGGAAGGGTATATTGCCGTATCAGCTTGCAGAGAGCGCGATGGAGCTGCTTAAATCATGAGAACACCGATGATGAAACAGTTTCTCGATATAAAATCCCGGTACCAGACCGAGATTCTCCTATTCAGAATGGGAGATTTCTACGAGACATTTCTTGAAGACGCGAAAACCATTTCAAGAGTTCTCGGAATTACACTTACTTCAAGGGGGAAAAGCAGGGAAAACGGTGAGAAGATTCCTCTTGCGGGTTTCCCGTATCATGCGCTTGACAGTTATCTGTCGAAGCTGATAAAAGCGGGTTACAGAGTAGCGATCTGTGAGCAGATAGAAGACCCTGCGGAAGCGAAAGGTCTCGTCAAGAGGGACGTGATAGAAGTAATAACTCCAGGCACACTTGTAAGCGGTTCATCAA
>JBDLJP010000443.1:0-1165 GCA_039714295.1 Candidatus Fermentibacterota bacterium | reverse complement strand
GTAAACTGGCAGCGCCGGTTCCCGATGGAGTGGTGCATGCGCTACGGATGAGCAGTGGCGGGCGAGATGATATAATCGAAAAACTGAAGTCCGGGCGTAAGGTTCCCACTCTGCTTAATCTGAGATACCTGACGGGCTGGAGAAAGGTATCCTGGTTCTATGCTCTGCTATGGCTGGTTCTTACGGGTCAGCATCCGCTGAGGAGGGAATGATCCGTGAACAGCAGGTTTTGTTGACGAATAACCTTAGCCTCATGTATTATCGAAATCGGATTGGATCTGACCGGATGACCGGCATTGGAGGGAAATCGTGAGCGTTTCGGACAGAGGCATAAGCGAAGGTTCAGCGTCCGGTCGGATGCTGATGGCCGGTTATGTTGATACCACTGATCCTGCGCGCCTGGGCAGGCTTACAGGCGGTATCCTTTACGATTTCACGATGTGCGAGCGGTTCAGGGCTTCAGGCTGGGATTTGGAGTATTTCAACCTTGAGTCTCTTCCGCGTTTCGCCAAAATGCTCAAATTCCCTTCCGCTGGTCTCATCTCCGGCAGATGCGGAAACGACTTCGATGTTCTGGTGACAGACCTGGGTTCCAGTTCCCTTACTCTTGGACTGCAGAGAAAAGCGCAGCGTCTTGGCATGTTTACGGTGCTGATATGTCACCACTTCAGAAATGTGCTGGAGCGCACTTTTCTGAAGCGTCTCCTCTACACCTATACAGAGAAGAGGATTGTCCGGGAAGCGGATTTTATCGTTGCTATCAGTAAATCCACAGTAAACAGATTAATTGAACTCGGTGTAAATGAGCAGGATATACTGCTTGCCCGGCCGGGTCTTAACGTCCGGCTTGCTGATAAACCACGGTACAGAGAGGATGCCGGAAGGTTACTCCTCGTGGGGAATGTCGAGGCGCGCAAGGGTATCGTGGAGGCAGTGAAGGCTCTGGCCTGTTCTGACATTGAATACGCTGAGCTGTTCATAGTTGGAGAACGCGATTTTGAGCCGGGATATCTGAATAAGGTAAAAGCGTGTATAGGTGAACTGGATCTTCAGGAAAGAGTACATCTCCTCGGAAGGCTGAACGATAATGAGCTGACAGTGGAATACGATCTGGCCGACACCTTCATCCTGCCCTCCTGCTGGGAGGGCTATGGTATGGCTATTG
>JBDLJP010000442.1:0-1167 GCA_039714295.1 Candidatus Fermentibacterota bacterium | reverse complement strand
CTTTGGTATATATAGATTGTTAGATGGAGGATAATATGAAATCATTACGTTTTGGATTGCTTTTCTTGGTGTTTTCTGTTGCATTTGTAGCGGGATGCACGTCAGCAGATACGCCAACACTTGAAACCATCATCCCAATTACGGAGACATCGCCAGAGGATCAAGCCCCTCCGATTGCAACTATAGAATCAGAACCACAAATAGAGCCAACTTCCCCCGAGGTTGAAGAAGGACCAACCCCAATTTCAGTTGAAGCTACTAGATGGGGAGATCTCTCCTTCGACGAGTTTATCGAGGAATCCTATCGCGAGATCATGCTGCGCAATCCTGAATTGCTGGTGGAGATGGGACTCTCTGATGATTTCGGGGTAGAAGAAGTCCTGCTCACCGATATTTCAGATGACTATATTCAAGAAACGTATGACTTGTATGCTGAGATTGAGGATGCTCTTCAGTCTTACGACCGAGCTGCGTTAACTCCCGAACAGCAACTCGACTATGATATCTATTCCTATTACCTGGATGACAATATTCGGGGGCGGGAATTTCTCTATGCCGATTACCCCATCGTGCATTTCTTAGTCGGAAAGCAATATGAACTTCTCTATTTCTTCACCGATCTTCATCCTGTTACCGATGTGCAGGAAGCCGAAACATACATTACCCGGCTATCTCAGGTTGATACGAAAGTCGGGCAACTCATCGAAGGCCTGATACTCCGTGAACAAGCTGGCGTGATTGCGCCGAGGTTCATACTGGATTGGTCGCTTCCTGAGATTCAGGGGCATGCTACGCGTCCAGCCACGGTCTCACCGTATTACAGGAGTCTTTCTGAGAAGCTATCAGAATTGGATATCAGCAGCGATGAGAGATCAGCCTTACTTGATGCTGCGGCAACTGCAATTGATGAATCTGTCGCACCTGCCTACAAAGAACTAGCTGACTATATAGAGGAACTTGCGCGCCGTGCCCCGAATCAAGTCGGTATCTGGCAGCATCCTAATGGACCTGCATATTATGAATACCTGGTGCGGCACTATACCACCACTGATCTGACCCCAGATGAGATACATCAACTAGGTATGGAAAACCTGGAGCAGATTCATGCTGAAATGCGAGAGATATTCGATCAACTTGGATACCCAGCAGACGAGAGTTTGCCAGAGC
>JBDLJP010000441.1:0-1178 GCA_039714295.1 Candidatus Fermentibacterota bacterium | reverse complement strand
CTCTACCGCTTCGACGCAACCGGTACTCTCCTCAACCAGTGGATCCTTCCCGAACCACCTGCCAGTGCTTCCGCCATGGCATGCACGATCTTCCCCATAAACGGCACGAACGTTGTGATGATCGGCGGTCTCACCTGGTCCGACTTCTACTTCTACGAGTGGGATGGGGTGAACCTGACCTTCATCGGTACTCACGTTCTTCCCCAGAGCTCCAACAAAAGCTACGGCGCCGCATGGTGCAGTCAGCGTGACACTATCTTCTGGGTATACAAAGGCGGTGGAACGTTCTACGTTTGCGAGTTCCAGTGCTTCATCACCGGTGTAGCGCTTGAGCGCACGACATGGGGAGCCATCAAGGCAACGATCTAACCTTCTGCTCTGTGCTCTCATTGAAAATAGCAAGGCCCCTCTCGGAGGGGCCTTTTATCTGAGAAGTATCCAGATGGAATCGTCAGTTGTAAATTCCGGGAAGTACTGATCATATAAGCTGTCATAGTAATTTCTCTCGGCTACTTCAAAGAGCCATCTGTGGTAAACGATCACATCACTGTACTCCAGTATCTCCGGGAACTCCGGCACATCCTCAAGATAATCCGGATAGCGAGCAAGAAATGCGTATTGACGCAGATATCCGGTCGATGTCTGGAAAAGAGCGTACCGTCGTACATTCCTGTCAACGGGTATCTCAAGAACTGTACTCTCAGGGGATATATCGTAACACTCCTCGGGTATCTCCGCTGACAGGAGGGGCAGCCTAAGCACTGTCATTTCAAACAGAAGGAGAAACATGAACAGAGCTCTCATACGCTCCCTCATCACTGAAAAAGCCATTCCCGCGCCAACAGCGGCAAGAATACCGCCAAGAATTGCAAAGCGAGAAGGGGCTCGAATTCCATTGAGAACAGGGATACTCTGCATCAGCCGAAACGGCAGCGGGATTCCAAGCTGCCTGCCGAATATGCGCAGCTCAGGGCCAAGACTCAGCAGGAACACTCCAAGCACGACCGCCGCAAATTTCCAGCGTTTCTTCTTCCAGACGATTATCGCGAAGGCTGCAAGTATAGCAAGACCCGGCGTAACCACACCTTCGTACGTATTCGGCATCCAAGATACTCTCTGCTGCAATCCTGTTATCTCACCAAGAAGGCCGAATGGAGAAGGAAGAATGAACGATTGCG
>JBDLJP010000440.1:0-1178 GCA_039714295.1 Candidatus Fermentibacterota bacterium | reverse complement strand
CGCAACCCACCACTCACTCCAGAAACCAAAGTCCCAGGTTCCCGTTGCGGTGAAACCGCCATCCGGAGTTGCCAGAATGTCTGTTGCGTAATCCCAGGAATCGCTTCCTCCGGCGATCAGATTCAGAAGGTTATCGGTATTCTCCGCTTGAGGTTCGCTACTGAAGAAGCGGATTGCGAAGAATATCAGAAGCACCGAAAGCGCAGCGAACATGATTGCCGGCCAGGGTTTTCGTTTGCTGGCAGTCTGAAGTGGAATCTCCTCGGGTTCCTGACCGTTTTCAGTAAGAATCCTGTTGAGAGATTTCAGCAGCCGGTTTGATGCCTGCTTCCAGTCATCGCTGGCGTCCAGCCACTGATGTGAATTAGTGAAATATCTTAATCCTCTTGAAAGCTCTACATTTTCAAGTTTCATCGGGATCAGGGGAATATGTTCATTCGTTGCTATGTCGAGTTCATTACGGATCTGTCTGGATTGATTTACATTCTTGCTGAATAGCAGAACCATTCCGGAGGAGCCTGAAATGGCATCGTAGATAGTTTCAGCCCAGTCCGCTCCCGGAGGAATATCTCTGTAAGAAACCCAGCATTGAATGCCGGAAGATTCAAGAAAATCAACGACTTCTTCAACCTTCTTTGAATCTTTACTGGAGTGACTTACAAAGATGTAATTATCCAACTTGACCCCTGTTTATTCCATGTTCGTAAAATCATATGAACGTCCGAATATACCCATTTGTTAAACTCAGTCACATTGCAGAATACTCCGCATATCAAATCTTGAATGTCAGTTGATATCGCCTAGATAGATCGGTCCCCTGTACGTGCCTGTTATGATCTTCGGGAGGATATTTTTCAGCACAGAAGGAAATAGTCTTATATCTCGCAGTCTTTCAGGTTCCACCCATTCGATGCCTGTCTGCCATATATCAGGCGCAAGAGGCTGGTCTGCCTGATGCAGGGGCTCTGCCCTGAACATCAGCTCCGTCTGATGAACATCCGCTTCCCATCGGGCGAATTCATGGTTTGCTCCTATGTAATCCCGGACCAGGATCAGTTCTCCCGGCTGCACAACCCAGGCTGTCTCTTCCAGTACTTCCCTCTGCATCGCCTGCAGGAGGGTTTCACCGAATTTCTGACCGCCACCTGGAAGAAGGTAGAAGTCTCCATCATCATCAT
>JBDLJP010000439.1:0-1188 GCA_039714295.1 Candidatus Fermentibacterota bacterium | reverse complement strand
AAGCGGTATTCCAGCTCGGGAAGTTCTGCGGCTTGGGGAATATGCTGGAGTTAGTTCAGACCGGCAGGGTGTATTCGGGCGCCGAAGCATGTGAACTGGGGATAGTACATGCCAGTGCAGAGGCTGCCGACATTGAAATCGGTGTGTCAGAGGTGCTTGCTCGATACGAATCAAGAGACATGAATGTCCATGTTTTGATGAGACGTCTTTCAAAGGAGTCTTACAGCATAAGTTACGATGATTTCATTGGGAGCTACCTCGCTGCGCAGCACCGCATTCTCTCGATGCCCGATGGTGCCGGCGACAAGAGAGCAGAAGATGAATAGTCGGCTTGGCATATTCAAGTGGCAGGAATCTTGAACGCATTGAACAGGCATAGATAGAGGGCAGCAGAATGGAACAGTCAAAATTAACGGAATGGGAAATAGTTGATCATTTCGGAGTGCTTACAATAAACAATCCTCCCCAGAATTTTCTCACTGAACCTGAAATCGCCGGTTTGTCGGATTTGCAGAGGTGGACCGCTGGCGATTCGCTGAAGGGAATGATTGTTCAGGGGAAGGGAAGGCACTTCAGCGCCGGCGCTGATAGAAATAATATCATGACTGCACCTGATGAAGAGGGGATAAGAGCAAACCTGGCCAAAGGCAAGGAAGTTCTTGACTATCTCTGGGATCTGCCCATCCCGACAATCGCTGCGATCAGAGGTGTGTGCATGGGCGGAGGGCTGGAGGTTGCGCTCGCCTGTCATATCAGGGTATGCAGTGAGAAATCGTTGTTTTCCTTTCCTGAAACGGGTCTGGGAATAATGCCCGGGCTGCATGGAACTGTGAAGCTTCCGGGCATAGTCGGTACGGCTAATGCAATAGATATTCTCCTGACGGGCAAGACGATTGATGCGCAGGAAGCCTTGCGACTGAAACTCGTAGATTATGTAGTTCCGTCAAAGGAAGTATTCGACTTTTCACTCAATTCTCTGAGAAGACTGACTGATGACAAGCCGATCAGCGTAATTCATGCAGTCATGCGGTCCTTTGTGAATGCAAGAAAACTGTCAGAGGATGAGGCAGTAGAAAAGCTGAGCGAGATGTACGGTCAATTGGCTCTCGATTTCTCCCAAGGTCCAAAAGCTGACGGATAAGAAGATCCGGCATGTACGTGAAGAGAACCTTCCTGGTCAGGATAGAC
>JBDLJP010000438.1:0-1189 GCA_039714295.1 Candidatus Fermentibacterota bacterium | reverse complement strand
TCTGAAATCTCCCGCCTCACCTGCATCGGTAACTCCAGAGCTGCAAATATCCTCACTTTGCTTCTTTCTCCAGCAGCCTGTATAACTTTTCAAGAAGATAGTCAGCCGCCTTCTTTCTGACCACATCCCTTTCTCCCTCGAACAGTTTCTTTTCAGCGGATACTGTCCGACTGCCGCAGACAGCCATCCATACCGTACCCACCGGTTTTTCCTCCGTGCCTCCATCGGGACCTGCAATGCCGGTGACTGAAATCGAGATATCACTTCCTGTGAGCTTTCTTATGCCCGCAGCCATGGCCACTGCAGCTTCCCTGCTTACAGCACCTTCCGTTTCTATCAAAGCAGAGGGAACATCAAGAACAGATGTCTTCAGACTATTTGAGTACGCTGTTACTCCTCCCAGGAACCACTCTGAGGATCCGGGAACGGCAGTCAGAAGCATTCCGACCATTCCGCCGGTGCAGGACTCCGCCGATGAGAGTGTTAATCCGGCATTCATCATAGTGTTTCCTATACGGTTTACAAGCTCCTTCTCAGATAACTCCATGGATTACACTTCCAAGCAGAATAACAATCGCGGCCATAATGCCTGCCGCGACATCATCGAGTAGAATACCGGCGGCTGATTTCATCCTGTCAAGCGCAGAAACAGGCCAGGGCTTGAAAATATCAAATATTCTGAACAGCGTGAAAGCCGCGGCGATACCGATGATCCCCCAGCCTGCCGGAACAGCCAGACATGATATCCAGCAGCCAGCGAATTCATCGATTACTACCTTGGAAGGATCCTCACCCCACCTCTGTCTTCCGGCGCGGCAGCCCAGATAGCCGAGAATAAGAAAACAGAAGCAGAGTATCCAGTTGATCAAATGTGTCTGCCCGAGCGCAAAGAACAGTCCGGCAGACAGCAGGCTGCCGGCTGTTCCCGGAGCAACCGGGATGTAACCCGCTCCAAAAACCGTAGCCAGGAGCGCACCGGCAGAGAGGTCAGGTTTCTTCACAGACCCAGCCTTTTCAGCACAGACCTGTTTCGCCAGAAATAATCGACTCCTGAGAGGACTGTCAGAAAGACAGCGACAAGCAGAAGAATGTCAGCTGAAAAGAGGAGAAGATTCCTTCCCATGGAGAGATCAATACCGCTGCCCTGCAGAAATGCAGCCCTTCCTGTGTTACCGAGTACGGAGAACAG
>JBDLJP010000437.1:0-1201 GCA_039714295.1 Candidatus Fermentibacterota bacterium | reverse complement strand
GGATACATCCCTTAATGAAGTGTATTCGATGTATACTGTTGAGTCCGACGGCAGTGAATCATTAAGAGCTGCAGTTGTATCTGCTTCTGGAACATGTGTAACATGCGTATTATCGGGTTGAACAGTCAGTGCAGTATCAGCGCTTATATGAACTGTGCTATCGATGTCGTCATCTGATGAGGAAAGAAGTCCCATAGGATCAAGTATGAAAAAGGCGGCAACAAGGATAAGCAATGTCAGAATAATGGGAAATGGGGATATACTGAATGATTTTCCTGTTTTTGCGGGTTTGTGCTTCTTCCCGTGTGCAGATGACGTCGTGCTGGTGCTGATGGCTGCTGTTTTCTGCCTGGATTCCGGTACGGAATCCAGCGGGCGATCAACAGCTCTCCCCGCTGTAGCGCACTTTTCGCAGACGTGATGCTTCCTGTTATAGCAATCCGAACAGGTAAGATCACCGCATATCTGGCAGGGAGCAAGTTTCTGCCCGCCTGTGGGAGTCCTGCCGCAGATATGGCAGCGTTCGATATTGAGCATTTCTTCGGAAGCGGAAGTGATTATAAGTGAATTGTCATCTTCCTCTTCAACAAATGTATTGTATGTAATATCATCATCGTTCATGGAACTCTGATTGTCATTTGTTTCATCTGATTCATCGTTTTCAAATATCTGCTCTTCCTGCTGTGAAGTGATATTATCTGTATTCAGTACGGAGGATGAATCAGCGGATGCGGCTGCGCCGTTTTCTGCAGAAGGAACAGGAGGATTACCATCGTAGTGCCGCGGAAGAAGGTCTACGAATGGATACATCCTGTCCTGCAATATTCTGCCCTGCTCCATCTCAACACCCTCACTGAGAATATTGGGGGAACTATCCACCTTTTCCCTTGCGTCTTCTCTGGACATCCCGAGTTCACTCATGAGCAGGTCTATTACTTTGGTCTTCTCATCTTCCCTGGTCAGCCTGACAAGAAGTAGGTCAACCATTCTGCTGCTGTTCAATTCAACCTCTCTTCTGATCCAGGGCAAGGGAGAACTGCCGGTGCAGTCTTCGCATGACAATTCTGCTTGCTTTTCTCAGTGTTTCGAAAACTCCTGTGCCGTCCGTGGCGATTGATTCAATACACGGGACTCTTTCAAGACCGAGTCTTTTTCTTATAACATCCGTGGGAAGAATATCCGGAAGGTCTCTTTTGTTTGT
>JBDLJP010000436.1:0-1218 GCA_039714295.1 Candidatus Fermentibacterota bacterium | reverse complement strand
TCGCACTGAAAATGATATCAAGACTCAAAAGCTTCAGATCTACATAGAAGCTGAGGGACATATTGATGATACTCTTTTAAAAGATGCTCTAAACAGTGTTGAAAAAAGTGTTATTCAGGAAATGATTATAGTATTCAAGCAGCTTTTCGGGACCTTGGATCTGCTGCTGGGTATCAATGGCAGACTGTACAACAACCCATGCATCGCGGAACAGGTCCTTCACGAAATCGCTCTGGGCGATACGATACAGCTTCAGCTCGATCGCGATAACAAACCGCTGAGTCTCGCCTATGTCCGCTGGGAGGAAGAGGAACATTATCCTTTTGAACTGCATGGCCGACATCCCTTGACTCTGATTATCCGGGATATCGTACCGGGAGGAAGCACTGACAGGGCCGGGATCGAGGACGGCGATATACTGCTCCGCATCGATAATGTGAGCATCCGGAGTTATTACGGAGCGCAGCATCTGATCAATATCCATCCGGCGGAAAGTATCGCCTCATTTCTCGTAGACCGCAACGGCGAACTTCTGGAATATCAGGTTGAGATTCTGAAGACGTTCAATTTCAATTATTTTGCCAAGTTCCTGCTCGGACTCGGATTTCTGCTGGTAGGATATTTCGTGGTGATGGCCAGGCCGGAGGGAACGATTCAGCGTAAATTCGCCCGCTTCGGAATCCTGGCGATGCTTTTCTTTTCTTATTCAACTATTTCAACCGGTGAGCAATACGATCCGCTCTGGACGGTCTACTTTTTAGTGAGCATGCTGTTTCTCGCTCGACTCATCGTGCCGCCCGTCTTTATCACGTTTTTTCTCCATTTCCCGAGAAAGTCGAAGCTGCTTGAACGCAAATGGTTTGTTCCATCCCTGTGGCTGATCAATGCCGTGCTCACGTCCCCGTTCTTCGACTACATATCCGGGTACCGGATACTCGACCTTTCTGAAGGATGGATCCTGTTCTCGATTATCACGCCCTTTCTTTTCTTCCTGACCGGATTGGGCATCTTCACCTACAGTTATTTCACAAGCCCGGACCGGGAGCAGAGAAAACGTCTGCGTCCGATCATGCAATCCGCTATCGTCGGCATCCTCGCGTTCATCTATATTGCGATTCTCGCTGCAACGTACCCCCTGGCCATTTTTCTGAAGCCTGCACTGCTTCTTCCGATACTGCTTGTCATCGGCATCCCCCCGGCCTTCGGTTACTCCATCGT
>JBDLJP010000435.1:0-1223 GCA_039714295.1 Candidatus Fermentibacterota bacterium | reverse complement strand
CCTTCTTCAAGCCCAGGTCCCTGAGGACATTGCCCATCTTGTTGGATAGGGTTGCCATCTCCCAGTATGTGTATTTCCTTGTCTCCCCGTTCTCGTGTTCCCAGTAGAGGGCTACCTTGTTCTTCATGGCAGGATCTGAAAGGTGTTTATCAACCGCATCATACCCCATGTTGAAGTATTCGGGTATGTCCCACTTCCAGTCCTCATATTCCTTCGTGTAATCGAAATTTCCCATTTGGATCCCCACTTTGAATACTGGAACTATCTCAGAAGGCTCCCGGCGATGACCATTTTCATGACCTCGGAGGTCCCCTCGTAGATGCTCGTGATCCTAGCATCACGATAGAGCCTTTCCACCGGATATTCCTTTGTGTAGCCATAGCCACCATGGACCTGGATCGCCCTGTCAGCACACCAGGATGCCGTATCTGCAGCGAACAGCTTGGCCATTGCGGCTTCTTTGCTGAACCTCTCTCCTGTGTCCTTCTTGTATGCGGCATTGCGTGTAAGCAGTCTTGCTGCCTCGATCTGTGTGGCCATCTCCGATATCATCCACTGTATTGCCTGGAACTTTGAGACGGGCTTTCCGAACTGCTGCCCCTGTTTGGAGTATTCGACGCTTTCATCAAGTGCTGCTTGTGCGATGCCTACTGCCTGGGAAGCTATACCGATCCGGCCCCCATCAAGGGTTGCCAGGGCTATCTTGAAACCCATTCCCTCCTTTCCGAGAAGGTTCTCCTTTGGAACGACCATGTTCTCGAAGATCAGCTCCGAGGTCAAGGATGCATTGATCCCGATCTTGTCGAATATCCCTCCGACCGAATAACCCTCGAAATCGCTGTCAACTATGAATGCACTGAGCCCGCGGGCTCCCGCCTCCCTGTCGGTTATCCCGAATGCTATTATGATACCTGCTTCGGGGCCGCTGGTTATGAAGGTCTTAGTTCCGTTCAGAATGTAATTATCACCCTTCAGCTCAGCAGTGGTCTGCATTGCTCCAAGGTCCGATCCGGCATTTGGTTCCGTACCTCCGAACGCACCGATCTTCTCCCCCTTGGCAAGGATGGGCAGATACTTTTTCTTCTGTTCTTCAGTTCCATACTTGATGATAGGCCATGCGGTAAGGGAATTGTGCACCGATGTGACCACACCGGTCGATGCACAGGCTCTTGAGATCTCCTCGATAATTACGGAATAGGTAACGGTGTCCAGTCCCGCTCCAC
>JBDLJP010000434.1:0-1223 GCA_039714295.1 Candidatus Fermentibacterota bacterium | reverse complement strand
TGCCAGGATCATTGTAGACCCGCCCGAGAACACACCTGCCCTGGTGGAGCCATCCATCTCAGAAGAGCGCGCCAGGAGGCTTTTTCCATCGGGTATGGTCTCTTCAGTGGTTATCAAATACTTTCCATATCTCGAAACAGGTACATCTTCTGCAAGACAGTTACAGCAGTGCTTCAGCCAGCCCTGGCAGGACATGGAGGATTATCTTCCACCCTCAGGAAAGATGAAAGTATTTGATGAAAGTCTTGTTACACCTGATCAGCTCATACCATTCAACAGAGATCTGGCCTCCGATAGCAGCAGTAGAGTGATCTTTCACCCATTCTATATAGTCATGCTCAATCTGGAGGGATACAGCGAGGGGTTGCTGGTTGACAGTGTATCCGGCAAACTTATCGGTGAAATTACGGCTCCGGAAGACCGGGGTGATCCTGTGAAGAATCTGAACAGGCTGTTTCTGCTGACGCTCGCTTTTGGTCTTGTCTTTGCGTTTCCAATCTATTTTCTTACAAAGAATCTTGACCGGTCTACGCTCTCCGGGATCTGGACATACATTGTTATTATTCCTCTGGCAGCGGCACTCATCTACTACAGGCTGAAGGTCTGGAAAAAGTGAATAAAGTTACAGTCGCTCTTACCTGCCCATCGTGTGCCGGACCCCTCAGCGTTCGAGAAGGTGATACTCATACCGTCTGCCCCAGCTGTTCGAGCAGCCTGTTGTTTCCAAATGCAGTGCGCAGATACGTACTGCCTTCGAAGGTAACCGGCATTGATGTGCTGCGGTCTGTCCGAAGGGAGCTCAAGGCAGTGAACCCCGGCAGCATTGAGAGTGCAAGGGTAAGCAGGCCGGTACTTTACTACGTCCCGTTCTGGCACTGCAGCGCACATGTAAACGGCTACGTACTGGGAGTAGAGCCTGTCTACCATGAGAGCGAAGTTCCCACTGTATCTTACGAAGGTCAGTCTTCCACTGGATACTCCGTATCAGTCACAAGAAAAATCAAAACTCGAACCGGATCCAATGCTGTGGAACGGGAGATTCAGCTTTCCGGCAGTGTGAACATCAGTGCGGCAGACCTGGAGCCTCTCGGAATCCCCGATCTTTCGGCGGACTCGCAGCTTTCCATCCAGGGGCTTGATATTCAGCGTACAGCGCTTCCGGATGGACTGGAGGTTCTGGAGGATGAAGCCTCCAGAGAAGGTGTGTTTGTTGATCCGCTGGT
>JBDLJP010000433.1:0-1255 GCA_039714295.1 Candidatus Fermentibacterota bacterium | reverse complement strand
TACCGCTGTCCTGTATACACTCTGGAAGCTGAACAATGATGTTTTCGGGGTTTCCGGAGCATGATGCACATAGCGCAGTAGTCAGCAGTAAAATTCTGATAGACATTACTTCCTCTGAAGATAATAATGAAGCTCGAATTCACCCTTGCGGAATCATATCCGTATGCAATATAGTCAATATGCAGAACTGTTGCTCATACTGTACCCCGGGGGGGGATATGCCGGAAAATAATCAATCCATGAAGCCCTTCAGTGAGTCTGAAGTGCTGTTGCAGACATTCCTTGATCATTTCCCCGGGGCAGCATTCATCAGGGACAAACATTCAAGATACCTTTACGTTAATAAATATTACAGCAGTGCCTATGGCCCAGAAGAGAAGTGGGTGGGCAAAACGCCCGATCTTCTGTTCACAGCTGATTACGCCACCAGTATGGTTGAGGAAGATAAGAAAACCCTGAAAGAGGGATGCAGCGTCTGCGAGAAGAAGGTTCAGCTTGAGAGTGGACGGGAAATAACCGTTGAGATACACTCGTTCCGGATTGACAGGGACGGGAAGGAACCCCTGATAGGCGGCATGGCGATAGATATAACCGAATGGCACAAATCTAAAGAAGCTCTCTGGGAAAGTGAAGAAAGATATCGAACAGTGTTTCAGAACACAGGTACCGCAATGATTATCGTAGACAACAGTATGACCATTATGCTGGTGAACAGGGAATTTGAAAGATTATCCGGTTATTCAGCCGATGAGATATGCGGGAAGATGAGATGGACGGAATTTATCGCTCCTGAAGATATTGAGAGAATGGTTAAGCATCATACTGATAATCAAAACAATGAAAGATCTTCACCGAACGGGTACGAGTTTCAAATGATCGATAAAAATAAGAATTTGAAGAGTGTTCACCTTAATGTTGATCTGATTTCGGGTACTCATACAAGTATATACTCCTTCCTGGATATTTCCGAGCTTAAGGATACTCAGAAGAAACTCTGCCAGAGCGTTCGAAATATGGATAGCCTTCTCAGAACAATGCCTGACATAATGTTTGTGCTTTCGAGCGAAGGTGAATACATGGATTTCTGGGCCGAGAACAACAGCAAACTGGCCATACCGCAGGATAGGATAATAGGTAGCAATGTATCAGAACTCGGGCTTGGTGAGGATAAACTCGGGGAGGTGCTGAACTGTCTGCAAAAGGCTCTTGCAACCGGAGAGATTAAATCGGTGGAATACGAGCTTGATATAGGATT
>JBDLJP010000432.1:0-1267 GCA_039714295.1 Candidatus Fermentibacterota bacterium | reverse complement strand
ATTGTCAGAAGGTCGTCCCGGGGTAGAGCAGGGTTTGAATGCGGGTGATGAGGCGGCAGATATACTGGTCGCTATAACACAGTCATACGGTGATTCTGCCCCAGATGTCTCAGCAGCAGATACTGTCAGTGAAGCGGATGCTTTGCCCCTAGATGAAGTAAAAAAAAGCCCCCCGGAAATAGAACAGCTCCCAGTTGAAGAGCCTCCAGTTAAAGAACCTGAAGTAGCGCAGGAAGTACAAATAAAGGTAAGCGTTCAGCCACAGCTGGAAACACCGCAGGATATTAGCGAATATGCGATTCTTGCCGATGATGCGGATGAAGAAATTGTAGAAATATTCATTGAAGAAGCAGTCGAAGTTCTGGGTGAACTGCATACCTATTTACCGCAATGGGAAGCAAATAATGACGACGAAGAGGCGCTGGCAATCGTCAGACGCAGTTTTCATACACTGAAAGGTAGTGGCCGATTATTAGGTGCAAACCTTATAGGCGAGTTTTCATGGAAGTTCGAAAACATGCTGAACCGGATAATAGATAATAAGATCAGTGTGAGTGAGCCTTTGTTACATGCGCTTGATGAGTCACTGGCGGTATTACCCCAACTTATCGAACAGCTGAAAGGCAATCGTGAACCGATTGATAATATCGCACAGCTGATGGCATCTGCTGATGCCCTGGCAGAAGGCCGGGCAGTTGATGTAGTCGAACTCGAAGCAGCAGAAACAGTAGAAACAGTAGAACCAGAAGCAGCTGTTGAAAGCGTCGATCTGGTAGAAACTATCGATATTGAAGCTAGCGAACCGATCGAGGCAGTTACTGATGATGACATCATCAGTATGGAGGATGCGGCTGAAGAGGTGATCGCTATCGATCTTCCGGCTGAGGATACGGACGATGGTCTGGAAGAGATCGTCTTTGAAGATGAAGTTCCAGAAGCTCTGGAACTAGTCGTTGATGACATAGTTGACGAAACCAGTGTTGACGAAACCAGTGAAGTCTTAACTGCACTCGATACAGAAGAGAGCGAGATTAGCAAGCTGTCCGATGACAGCGAAACCGCTGATGAAATTATAACGTTTGATACAGACGAACTGGCGGATGATACGCTTGAGTTCGAACTGACTGATACAGATGTTGAAAAAGAAGAAACAGGTGAAGAGTTAATTGAGCTGTCTGCAGAAGATGTTGTCGATGAAGGACCCGTTGATCTGCCTGATGATATTGCTGAGCTCGATGAATATGAAGTAGAAATCGATGAAGGCAGT
>JBDLJP010000431.1:0-1274 GCA_039714295.1 Candidatus Fermentibacterota bacterium | reverse complement strand
ACGCTCTGGTCGACACTGAAGCGGGAACATGGGAACACCGCCGAGTGAAATACAGCATAGATGATGCCGCTGCAAGAATGAAGGACGAAAAGCTGCCCTCCGTTCTATGGAAGAGGCTTTACAGAGGACACTGATAAATACTCGATCATCATGTCCTTCCTATTTGAGAATCACAAGACTTTCAGTAAACTCCGGACAATCCCCCGATACGCGGACGGTGTACAGACCGGACGGCAGATCATCAATGCCCAGTGTTCTGCATATTCCTCCTGTTTGAACAGGGATAAACCGGTTGATAGAACTGTTCTTCCCGTTATATCAAAGATCTTAATTTCTATTATGCCGTTTTCTGCAGAGTTCAGTAATAGATTTACATTACTCCTGGCAGGATTTGGGAAAAGAAGAGAAGCGGATGTGTCTGTATCATTTTCAGAACTGATTCCGGTCCAGATAACAAATACCGAATCGATATTGGAAAGTCCTGTTTCCGCCTGATTTGAATCGAGGGCGCTAACAGCGAAGTAATTCCAGCCCGTGGGAAGCTCCCATATACTCGACTGGCGTTCAGGGGTGAGGAACAGAGGAGCAAGCTGGGATGAAGATGTTCCCTGCCATACTCTGTACAGGTCATATTGATTGTTGCCGAATACATTGTAAGTGAGTACAGCGGTACTGTTGACGCTGTCGACTTCTGCTATCAGATAGGGTACAAGAGCCTGGCCTTCCCAGTTACAGCAGGAAACTCTCACATGAAGTTCACCCGTCAGTGGAGTTCATCAACTCCGTGCGGGCTTTAACTTTCCCGCCGTTTCCTCCGCCCTGTTTCATGGTGGGAGATCGACGATTTATCGCTATAGAAGACAAGTCTGAAAATAGCGGGGAAATCACTTAAGGCACTTGCTCGAAGTCTCTTTCATTACACTGATCATCCGCTCGGCAGTAGCGTCCCAATTAAAACCGGCGGCCCATTCCAGGGCGTTATTTCCAAGTTCGGATCTCAGAGCAGGATCGGCAGCCAGCCTGTCCATCTGGGCAGCAAGCTCCTGGATATTTCCGTGAGGAACCAGAATGCCGGTTCTGCCATCCTGTACAGAATCCCGAAGGCCATCGCTGTTGCTGGCGATGACAGGTGTTCCGCATGCGTTCGCTTCAATGACCGTCAGACCCCATCCTTCCTTCTCCGATGCGAATACAGCAACCCAGGCGGCCCGGAGCCAGTGAAGCTTTCGTTCCCGCGGTACAAAACCTTCGAAGGAAACAGCATTATCGAGATC
>JBDLJP010000430.1:0-1292 GCA_039714295.1 Candidatus Fermentibacterota bacterium | reverse complement strand
GAAACCCTCGGAAAAGAACTGATTGACCCAGAACAGTGTTGCAACTGCAATCACACCTGCAATACCGATAACCGGGGCTATAAGGAATGTAACCCTGGATGCCCCTGCGGGGATGACTGTTTCCTTGCCCAGAAGTTTCACTATATCGTAAACAGGCTGAAGGAACGGTGGACCCACTCTGTACTGAACCCTTGCTGTTACTTTCCTGTCTATCCAGCTGGTAATAAGACCAAGGATAACTGTAGCTGCAAAACCGAACACAAGCAGGTAGACGAATGTCATGCGTTGCCCCTGTCCCAGTGAGTGGAGTGGACAACCAGGCGGTTGCCCAGCTCGAACATGTTATCTCCCTCAACTTTTCCTTTAACCGATGACAGAGCACCGTATGGACATGTTGGAATGCAGGTAAAATCTCCCCTGTCTTCGCAGTAATCACAGATATTGGCCAGATACGGTACGATTTCGGGATAAATGGTTCCGTACGGACAGGCATGTGAGCATGAACGGCAGTTTACGCACAATGCTGTATGCCTTACGAGCATATCTCCGCCTTCCAGCTTCTCAAGAGCGTCTCTCGGGCAGGAATTAATACAATGCGGTTCTTCGCACTGTCTGCAGATGAGAGCATAGGTTGCAAGTTCAATGAGGGAAATAATCCCGTTGTTAATATGATGATAGAAATAGCTGCATTCAATTACGCATTTCTCACATTGATCGGAATTGCATATATCAAGATCAATAAGAAGCTTTTTGCCGCCTTTCTTCTTATCAACAGCGTCGATTCTGCCATGAAGCTGATCAAATGATGTCTTGTTCATCTTCATAGCTATCCTACTCCCAGATTCCGGGATATTCCCGGATCATATCGTAAGTAAAGACGGGACCATCCTTGCAGCAATAGTAAGGACCGATCCTGCAATGACCGCACTTACCGAAACCGCAGGACATGTTTTTCTCCATGGAGAGATAGATATTTCTGTCCTTGACTCCGAGTTCCTGCAGCTTGAACGTTGCAAACTTCATCATTATGGGGGGACCGCATACGACAGCTCTTGCCCTTTTGAAATCAACATCAATGTCGTCCATGATAGTTGTGACCACTCCGACGGGACCGTTCCAGGAATCGTCGCCATTGTCCACGGTAAGCTTCATATCGATATCGTCCCGTTTCATCCACTCCTCGAGCTCGCTGCGGTAAAGGAACTCTTCCGGATTTCTGCATCCGCCCCTGTAAACAAGACTGGAAAGCTGGTCTCTCATGTGGAAAAGACCGTACATAAGAGTCCTGACCG
>JBDLJP010000429.1:0-1300 GCA_039714295.1 Candidatus Fermentibacterota bacterium | reverse complement strand
GGATGAGATTCGGAGAAACAGCAGAGCGAGATCAGCAAGGCTTCGTATGGGAATAAGAATATGAAAATCGGAGTTCGCAGAATTATTCAGGTTATAGGTGCGGGGCTTCTTCTCCTGCTTGTGCTTGAAGCCGGTGTTTACAACTGGAGGCTTGTGCTTTCAATGAGATACAGGAATCTGACAGAACTGAATCGTCAGCTCACCTGGAGAAGGGACGAGCTTCAGGTGGAGAGGGCGGCACTCCTTAATCCGGACAGGCTTCAGAGGGTTGGCGCTGAATTGGGTCTGGCACCGGTTTCCCTGGAGTGTTTCACAATACTCAGGATACATCCTGCTGAATCCGGAGGTGATCAGTATGCCTGTCTGGAACAGTGAGATATCTCCAGAGAGGCGCTCGGCAAGGCTTAAGATGGTTATGATCTCCGCATTGATTGGTTTCCTGATAGTTGTCATACGCCTGGTCAATATCCAGATCGTACATCATCAATACTATTCCGACATAGCATGCGATCAGCATACGACACAAATCGATGTGGAAGCCAGGCGTGGAAGAATACTTGACAGAAACGGCTACCTTCTGGCAGGAAACAGAACAGTTGGAACTTTCCAGGTTTACTGGCCTGAGGTCCCTCTGGAAGAGACTGCCCTTATTGATACTCTCGTGCACCAGCTCGGTGAGTATTCGCTGGTGAAACTGCCGGTTGAAAGACATTCTGGAAATCAGATACTGGCTGTTGATGTTCCATTCCATGATACAATGCTTCTCAGCAATTCAGGTATACCCACCGGTGTAAGCGTTACTGTGAAGCAGGAGCGAACTTATCCCATGGGGGATTTGGCTGCCGGGATCATTGGAAGATTCACAGCAGAAAATTCTGAAGGTATAGAGCAATGGTTCAATTCCGACCTTCAGGGGATCGACGGCCGGTTATTCATAGAGAGAAGTGCCACAGGTAGATACAATCTAACCGACCCTGAAGCGGACAATATTCCCACTGTTGATGGTCGTGACATCATGCTTACCATCGATGCAAGATTTCAATGCATCATCATGGAAGAGCTGGAAATCGCGATGGAACAGTTCAACAGTGACTGGGCCGCTGCAGTGCTGCTGGACCCGGCCAGCGGCGAGCTTCTGGCAGCCGGCAGCGTGCCGGTAAGAGCCCAGAATGGATCTCTTGCTCTGAATCACTGCTTCCAGGGTTATCATGAACCGGGGTCAACATTCAAAATTGTCACGTATGCCGCCTGCATCGAGGAGGGTGTGATAAGCGAAGGAGAGCTGTTCAACTGCAGCGAC
>JBDLJP010000428.1:0-1315 GCA_039714295.1 Candidatus Fermentibacterota bacterium | reverse complement strand
CTTCGAGCCGCTCAAGAGTCTCCATTCCTCTTCTTGCTCTGCCTCTTTCAATTATATCCTCGGAATCGCTCATCTCCTCAAGCCGATTCTTAATTGAGGCGGGAAGAATGAAGGGACCTCTTATAAGCCCCGCAAGCATCATATCAGCGATCCGACCGTCTATAACAGCGGTAATATCAACCAGCAGCGGTGTTGCCGAGGTCTCGCTTTCCCTCGCGGGCTGCATGAGCCTGAGCTTCTTGCCTTTTGTGAAGGCTACATGCCCGAATACGTAAGAGAATGCAAAAGGTATCATTATCAGCGGAGTTACGCCCTGTTCAGCTGCCGGGAGGTTTCCCATGCGCAGAGCCAGCATCACCAGAATACCTGCAATCAGCCCGATAATCGCACCTACAGTTGTATAAATAATCTCATCCGCAGGAATCTTAACGAATACGGTCTGCAGAAAAACGGCTACAATGCCGATCCCCAGACCTGTGAGTCCGTACCATGGGGAGGGCGAAAGCCCGTCGAATGCGAATGTCCCCAGCAGGCCGAGAACAAGAATGAAAAGTATACGTACTTCCCAGCCCGAAATTTTCATAACCAATCTCCTCCTTTTTCCTTTTGACTTGAGAGAAGGCCTCCTATTGAATCAATTAAACTATTGAAACCCTCTGCTCCGCTGCCGGCGTTTGACGCGTCTTCCGCGGCTCCTGCCAGCCCTGAAAATCCCAGACAGAGAACCTCTCTGAGTCTGAGATCAAAATGTGTTACCGGTCTGAGTTCTCCGCCGAGCCCGATCTCGCTGCTGACAGTAATACCTTCTCTAACCGGCTTATCCAGTCTGCTGGATGCAACAGCAAGACAGACCCCAAGATCCGCTCCGGGGTCGGTCAGGCTTGCGCCTCCCGCAATGTTAACGTAAACATCCTGGTTGCCCAGATCCATCCCGCACCTTTTCTCCAGCACTGCCAGAAGCATCGGCAGCCTGCGGGAGTCCATCCCGTTTACACTTCTCTGCGGGTAACCGTATCTGGTTGTGCTTGTCAGAGCCTGAACCTCCACCAGAAACGGTCTTGTGCCTTCCATCACCGCAGTAATCACTGTACCGGCGCGGCAGGCATCATCCCTCCGCAGAAAGTAGGATGATACTTCGCTTATGCTTTTCAGTCCCTCCTTTGTCATTTCGAACACGCCCAGCTCGTTTGTTGAACCGAAACGATTCTTTGCGGCCCGGAGAAGACGATACAGCCGATCCCCCTCTCCCTCGAAATATATAACGGAATCCACAAGGTGTTCCAGAACCTTCGGTCCTGCGAGTGAACCCGTTTTG
>JBDLJP010000427.1:0-1319 GCA_039714295.1 Candidatus Fermentibacterota bacterium | reverse complement strand
CGATGCATAATGAAAAGGAATATACCGGCAAACAGAGCAGCTGCAGCAACAGACGGCATGCTTCCGATATGTGTCTGCACCGCAAAGGAGCCTGCCGCAACCGCAATTGGAAGGTATCTGTGAAACCCTCCGGCAACTGCGGTAAACGAAACAAAGGTCAGCAGAAGCGGAAAGATAACAACGAAAGGATTCCATTCGCTGAGCCAGATTGCAGGTTTCATAGAGCAGAGGAAGATCGAGGCTGATAAACAGAAAAGGACAGGCATAAGCCGATGACCGCACCGTCTCAGAAGCAGGAATACGGCTCCGAGACAGAACATGCATATAAAGCTGATTGTAAGGTAAACTGACGACGCGCTTGCGCCGAAGAGACAGTAAAGCGGTATCCTTGCAGCAAAGTACGCCGGTCCCGGATGATGAAACTCGTACCTGGAATACGGCCCGCATAAAGAGCGCCCGGCAGCAGTACTTCTTGTGGAGAACTCAAGGAGCGCCTCATCTCCCTCCAGGGAGAGATCTGGAACCCCGGATGCGGCGCTGAAAACTATTACACCAACGAATGGGATCAGGAGCGCGCCAAAGGCCAGCCAGCCATTCCTGCCTGCTGATATGAGACGTGGATAATTCTTCATTACCGGCTCATTTTAGACGGTCAATCAATTCGATCGGTGCTGGGGGATCTCTGCAGTATTTCACCCAGAGCGACGAACTGGGAATCGGATTCTGTGATATTCAGAGTAACCGCGAAATCAAGCAGACCATCGTCAAGCCACCGTTTCCACATCTGACTGAACGCAAGGGACTCCCTTTCAGGGGGCAGTACCGAAGCAGAAAGCAGGACAACCCTGTTGATTCTGCTTAAGGAATCTCTCACTGCACGAACAGCAGCGGTCATATCTCCTGTCTGCATTACAGTGATTAAGTCGCTGTATCCGGCGGAACTGTCTGAGAGGCGGTAATCTTCTCCGATGAAATCCAGATGAATCCCGACTACCGGGTATTCCGCGGCAATCCGTAAACAGGTGCCTGCCATGAGTTCCAGATTTCGGGGATCCGCAAGGTCAATCCTCCTGCGGATTACCCCTGCATCAATATCCATCGGAGTTCTATCTCCATGGAGCACGCTGCCCTGCTGATCACTGGTAATGTAATCTGTTTCCCACATAACAACCCATGCGTAAACACCAATTCCAAGCGGGTGACAGGCTTCAAGGCATTCCCTCAAACCATCACCGTAGATAACAGGGCCATAGGCAGCCATGTAGAACACGGTATCGTAACCGTCAGCAGCAAGAAGAGAGGCCGCTTCATCCCAGTTC
>JBDLJP010000426.1:0-1321 GCA_039714295.1 Candidatus Fermentibacterota bacterium | reverse complement strand
AAATCAGTCAGGAGTTTCAGCAGAAGAACAGATGCTGTAATAATCGTAACAGGATGTGTAGCGGAAGTACTGCCCGGGGAGTTCAACGGCCAGGATGTGATTCTCCTTCCCAATACCGCCAAGAAAGAACTTGTCAGCATTGTTGCGGACAGACTCGATATTCCCCTTGCAGGCAGCTCTTCTATACGGAAGGAACCGGCAGGAGCCATATTCCCCGTATCCGCACCTCTTGTTATTTCAAAGACCAGGGCTTTTCTGAAGATACAGGATGGTTGTGATAACCGCTGCACTTACTGCATTGTTCCCGCAGCTCGCGGTCCATCCAGAAGCCAGCCAAGGGAGCTGGTGCTATCCCAGGCCCGGGACCTTGCATCCGCTGGATATCTGGAGATCCTTCTTACAGGAGTAGACCTTGTCAGTTACGGCAGAGACCTTTATGCAAATGATTACGGTCTAGTTGATCTTGTTCGTGATCTGCTTGAAATGGGCTCTTTCAGGATTCGTCTGAGTTCCATGGAACCGATCGGTCTTTCCACTGAGATGCTTGAAGGTATTGCATTGCCGGGTGTCTGCAGGCATCTGCATATTCCCGTTCAGAGCGGATCTGACAGAGTACTTGAGAAAATGGGACGGAAGTACTCAACTGAAGACATCCTTGAACTGTTTGACAGGAGCCTGGAACTCTTTCCGGGCATCGGTATCGGAGCGGATGTTATCGTTGGTTTTCCCGGTGAAACGGAGAAGGACTTCTCTATGACTGTAGATATTATCTCTCATCCTGCGATTGCGTATCTGCATGTATTCCCCTTCTCCGCAAGACCTGGCACTCCGGCAGCGTTGATGCACTCCGATATGATCCATCCTGAAACGGTAACGGAAAGAGCGCAATATCTTCGTTCGATTTCAGGAGAGAAGAGGAACCGTTTCAGAAAGTCGCAGATAGGAACAGATGCTCTGGTACTGGTGGAGTCCAGGACCTGCGGGGACTCCGGCAGGCGGATAGGTATGACAGATAACTATATTCCCGTTATCAGTCCCCCGGGCAGCGGGGAGGGGGAACTGGTGAAAATGACACTGAGGGAGAAGGATATCTGCTGGAATGTCAGATAAGATAACGATGAATGATACAGGGTACTTAGTGGGGATTACAGGGAACAGCGGCTGCGGACAGACTACTGCTGCATCTTTCGTCGCAGAACGGTGCGGCGGTGTCTGCTCTCTGGACAGGATAGGTCACAGGCTTCTGAATAAACGCTACGTTCTCAGGGGACTCGCAGACGGGTTTTCAAGAAGAAGCCTGCTCAGTATGAATGAAAGTGAG
>JBDLJP010000425.1:0-1332 GCA_039714295.1 Candidatus Fermentibacterota bacterium | reverse complement strand
GGACAGGAAATACAGGAGGGTGATACACTGTTTCAGCTCCGCGAAGATATTCATATCGTTGAAATAGAAAGACTTTCCATGGAACTCGCTATGACCTCTGCCATGCTGTCTTCAGATTCACTTCTGCAGATGAAGGTGGACAGCCTGACGCTTCTTCTTGATTCCCTGCTCTTAAGCGAGAAAACTCTGTATCTGTCCCCGGTGGGTGGTACCGCCTGCGGAATACTCATCGAAGCCGACCAGCGTATAAGACCGGGGAATGCTGTTCTTGAGCTGTCTGTAGCAAGCAGCGAGCTTTTCCACGTCTTTCCTCCGGATGATTGTACGGTGAATTTCTGGCCTTCGGGAGGAGGCGATATCCGATTTGTTGAGGAAAGAGCTGGATATGCTGTATATTCGGGAGAACTTTCGGCCATTGAAGCCAGATTCTCAGAGCTTACGGCAGTGCCCCGTTTCGCAGTATATGAGAGTGAACTTGAGAGTTATGTGATTACTGTGGATCATGATACAATCCCTGTACTCCGGACGGGTGAGAAGGATGACAACCTTGTGATCGTACTACCCCCGGAACCCCTCACTTCGGACCTTCTGACGTGGGCAGAGAAATGAATGGAGAATTCTTTTGAGTACTGAGTTACCCGGGCTTGTTTTTAGAACTTCCTACCATTTCGATCCGCTGCCGGACAGGATAATTGATTCATTCATCGAATGGGAGAAGGACGGGAAACTTGGTTTCATGGAGCTTCCCGGAGATTCGGAACTCCTCTCTCGGACGCTCCGGCTTGCAGATGATGCTCGGGAGCACGCTGACCGCATGATAGTCTGCGGCATAGGCGGGTCCTCCCTTGGACTCAGAGCTTTATTAAGCGCATTCTCCAGGCACCTGGATAAGAAAGAGACGGTGATTGTCGCGGATTCACCCGATTCGGCTTCTATCAGTGAGATGACAGCGTGTATGAACCCTGACAGGACAGCAATTACAGTTATTACTAAATCCGGCAGTACCGCTGAAACCCTCTCTGTATTCCTCTCTCTTCACGGATGGATAGCTGAATCGGTAAACGGTGAGTCGGGAATTACAGTCATTACTGATCCCGAAAAGGGAGATCTTCGGCGGCTGGCCAACGAGAGAAACTGGTCATCCCTTCCGGTTCCATCATCTGTAGGAGGGAGATTCAGTGTTCTTAGCCCTGTTGGTCTTTTTCCCGCTGCTTTCACCGAGATCGATGTAAAGGCTTTGCTTTCTGGAGCGAGGCCAGTTGCAGCGGATTTTCGGGAAAGAGGTTCTGCAAGCCTGGCTGCCGCAATTGCCGCAGGATTTCTGAGTAATTT
>JBDLJP010000424.1:0-1332 GCA_039714295.1 Candidatus Fermentibacterota bacterium | reverse complement strand
ACATTTCAGCTGCTGTGAGATCATGTCGGGTCGAACACCTCAGGCGGTTTTATCCTCCAGGAGCAGCTGGCCAGCGGATTTTATCGTTTCCGGGTACTCGCGCAGTGTTGACTGGGGAGCAAGCGGTCTAATCGAGATATTCTATTTAAACCAGATTCTGGAGAACGGATTCTCCCCTCCCGATGCTGCAAAAAGCGTAATAGATGATATTGACTTCGCAGGGCGCTCTTCCACCAGGTGGATGGATGCGGCTGGATTCACCTGGATACAGTCAGAATAAGCTGACTCCGGAAAAACTGAAGGAAATTACTTGAAAGGTTGTTGATCTGATGGATCTTCTGAAGAAATTATGTGAAGCTGATGGTGTATCAGGACATGAGGATGATATTGTATCGATTTTCAGAGATGCTCTGGATGGCTTTGCGGATACTTTTGAAACCGATGCAATGAAGAATGTTATCGCATTCAGATCGGGAACCCAGGGAGATTCAAGGCCGAAGATCATGCTGGCCGGACATATCGATGAGATCGGTTTCCTCGTTTACAATATTGATGATAAGGGTTTTGCTTCGGTTGTTCCGGTTGGAGGATGGGACCCGGCCAATATTCTGGGTCATACCGTCAGGGTGCATACAAGAAATAGCGGTACTCTGCCGGCAGTGATGCACAGAAGGTGGGAGGCAACACCGAAACTTCGTGAAACCACTCCCAAATATGACAAACTCTACCTTGATTTCGGACTGCCCGCGGAGGATGTAAGAGAAAAGGTCAACCGCGGTGACTGGGTATCAATGGATACAGATTTCAACGAACTGGGAAACTGCTTCGTCGCCAAAGCATTCGATGACAGGGTAGGAGCGTTCATAATAATCGAAGCGATGAAAAAGTACGATAATCCATCGATCGATGTCTACGCCGTTGGTACATCCCAGGAAGAGGTGGGACTCCGCGGTTCTACCGTTGCCGCCCAGACGATAAAGCCCGATATAGGTATAGCTGTGGATATTACAGGTGCCGGAGATACACCCGGATTCCCGGCCAGAATGAAGATAGCTGAGCTGGGAAAAGGTGTGACCATCAAACAGATGGATTCCAGTGTGATCTGTTCAACATCCCTTGTGGAGTATATAAGGAAACTGGCCGAGACGAACGGCATAGATCATCAGATGGAGATCCTTGTCCGTGGAGGTACCGATACATCCAGTATGCAGAAATTCAGCCCCGGAGCGCACTCTACATGTCTGTCAATTCCTACAAGGTACGGTCACAGCCCCGTTGCGGTTATCAGCAGGCATGATGTTGAATGCGCGATCGATCTCCTGGTGGCATTCC
>JBDLJP010000423.1:0-1338 GCA_039714295.1 Candidatus Fermentibacterota bacterium | reverse complement strand
CGGCGTTGCGGATTCAGTTACATAGCCCTGCTATGCGCCATCACCCGCACCTTGCAGGAACGCCAAACAACTTCGCAATCGTGCACCATCTGACACTCGAGTTAACACTACGAAACTCCAGTATCTATTCTTAAGCTTTTCCTTTCAAAGTCAAGTGCGAATCAGAGAGAAATTTATTATTGTTCTGCTGGAGGTAAGAGATGACTGAGAACAGCACAAATGAAGGTAAACTGGTATCGGTTCTTGAAGCCGGGGATGAGCTTGAAGCAATCACCATACAGGCATTTCTTAAAAGCCAGGGGATCGATGCGGCAATCAGGAGCAGGCAGATACCCATGTACGATGGAATTGCCAGAGTCTGGAATCCTGTATGGGGTTACGTCCTTGTAATGCAGGAAAACCGTGACAGAGCAGAAGAACTTATCAATGAGTATATCGATTCGTGCCGCACCGAAGATATTGAAGAAAAGGATTCCTCTGAAATGGATATTAATACATGACAATTACGCTTGTTCTGAACAGTCTGCTGCTCAGTGTCAGCACCTGGTACACTCTTCCTGCACCCCCCGACTCGATCACCTTCTCCGACGCGTTTGCTGAGGAACCGATAGAAGTACTGGTTTTCATGGCAAGGAGCGGATGGAATCCGGACTGGATGGATATCGGTGCTTTGCCTGCAGCTCTGCTGCAGCAATATCCTTCTGACTCGGCTTTGATCGCATGGACAGCTTCACTCATGGATGTCCCATTCAGAACGGATATGACGCCACTGCTGATCGAGTATGGTGATATTCACATCATACCTGATCCCGAGTCGATTACTGCAGACCCTCAGCTTCTGAACGCTTTTCTCAGAAGACTCCAGCATATGATAATTGCTGGAGAAGAACGGGATGATCTGGAAAAAATCGTTGAGGTAATAACCGGCACCTGGAACGATCTCCCCCTCGATACAAAGGTGCTCTCCCTGGAAGTCCTCGGCAGGCTCGGGATAGATGTAACGGGGGATATCAGCTTCGGGGAATTCAGTGAGGCGGACTTTTCGGCTGCCGCACGCTATTGCAGTGAGCTTGGCAGAGAGTATGCATTCACTCCCGAAGCTGATGAATCAAACCTTGAAAGAATTTACAGGGCCGCCTGCAGCCCACCGGATAAAGCTGCTTCCATGTTTTCCGATCCACTGTGGGCAGTACGATTCAATGCTGTAGCCCCATCTGATCCTGCTTCACTGGAACAGCTGCTGACTGATTCCATTCCCTATGTCAGGCTTTCCGCTGCTCTTACCAGAAGGGATGCCGGCTACCCGGATGGAATTGCTGTGATAAGGGAGATAGCCCT
>JBDLJP010000422.1:0-1339 GCA_039714295.1 Candidatus Fermentibacterota bacterium | reverse complement strand
TAGCTCATGGCTTTCCCGCCCAGGATCTCCGCTCTTCCAAATCCTTTTCTGGGCCATGTAAAATGCACAGCCGCTGATTGATGAGGATTCTCACCGTACCGAAGCTCGGGAACGAATCCTCTTTCCATGCTTAAGGAGATATCAAGATCGTAACGAGATGTGATGGCGAAGGTTCTCGCAGCCATCATTCTTCTGAATTCATCATCATCGGCACCATTGGAAACAGTATCAAGGATGAGAGGAAATATGTCGTACCCGACAGCTGATATTACATGATGCCAGTTCTTCGCAGCACCTCGGGCCATTGAGGGTCCGCCTATGTCAATGAATTTAATCAGTTCAGGATCATCCGCTAGCATTCCATCTGTTTTTTCAAAGGGATAAAAATCAACTGCTACCAGATCGAATACCGGCTTATCTTCCCTGATTCTCTCTGCCCTGTCTTCTCCCGATGCGAGGATAGAGGCGTGAAGTTCTGGATGGAGGGTTTTTACCCTGCCACCAAGAAGTGAGCTTATGCCGGTGATTTCCTCGGTGGGTATCACATCAATTCCGCATTTCTCTATATATCCCGCAGTTCCCCCGGATGCGTAGATCTTCCATCCCATCCCCGAAAGCCCTGCGGCCAGGTCATCCAGCCCCTTTTTGTTCCATGCACTGATCAGCGCGGTTTTATCAGTCATTATCCTCCATCCATTTTCTGGCATTGAAATATACTATCGGATTGCGTTTATGTTCCGTGGATTGAACCATCTTCTGAATCCTTGCTGCTGCTGCCCCGGAAATATCTCCACCATCGAAATATGCCCTGATATCACTGTAGGAGACTCCCATCTCTTCCTCGTCACTCTGTCCCGGCCAGAGTCCGGCGGATGGTACTCTCTCTATGACCCAGCCGGGCAGATCAAGCGCTGCAGCAATCATTCTTACCTCATCCTTGAACAATCCGGCAATCGGCAGAAGATCAGCTGCTCCGTCTCCCCACTTTGTCCAGTAACCGACAAGTATCTCCGAGTAATTACTTGTCCCCAGAACGAGCCTTCCCGAAGAATGAGCGTAGAGCATAGCCATTCTTAATCGTGACTTGATGTTAGCAATATTCAGAAGGGATGTATCACTGATCCTTTCGACGAAAGCATGAAGAACAGAAGAGAGGTCGATTATCCTGTACTCAATTCCAAGATGCTCCGCTATCTTCACACCGTCATCCGTATCCGACTGCATACTCTCGCAGGGCATTATCAATCCGAGTACATTCCCGGTCCCCAGAGCTCCGACACTCAGAGCAGCTGCAACCGCAGAGTCCAGCCCGCCGCTGAGGCCAACTACAACACCGGCA
>JBDLJP010000421.1:0-1355 GCA_039714295.1 Candidatus Fermentibacterota bacterium | reverse complement strand
TTTTTACCCGTAGCTACCGATACAACATTAGCGAGGATAGACGCGATCATTCCTACAGGACCAGCGTAAGTTGCGATAGTTGACCCTACGGTCGTGGCTGCCGCTGCTGCCGCCTCTCCTGTAGCTGCTGCTGCTCCCGTGGTTAGGGCTGAAGTGGCTGCCGCTGCCGTCTCTGTTGCTGTGAAAGCCGATGAAAGACCGGATGACAGTGCAGATACAGCTTCTGTTCCTTGGAAGGCTGCTGAGACCCCAGATGATAGTGCTGAAGATACCCCTGCTCCAGCTGAGGCAGCGCCCGAGAGTCCGCTATATATAGCCGACCCTGCACCGTAAGCCTGCATGGCAGAACTTGCCGTGCTTATAACTCCCCCTACTGTGACGTCACCCTCCACCATCTGCTCAATACCTTTATAGGTTCCATAAGCCCCACCAACAAAACCTAAGACATTTCCCGCAGTATCAAGATAAGGAACAGTTGTACCGCTTATATCTGCGACACCTTGAGCTACAGTGGCTGCTCCTCCTGCAGCTTGAATTGTTCCTCCCACTCCACCTTGCTGAACACCAGAGTACACACTTAAAGCGCCGCCTGCGGTCTTCAGGTACGGTTTCGCCGTTTCATAATAAGATTCTGCCTTCTGCATCCAGGTAGATGATTCGGCGGTCGGGAGGGACTCCAGATAATCAATAACCGCTGCGTCGCTGGCTGAATCAGACAGGGCAGATTCAAATCCCGAAGTATCGATATCAAAGGAATCCGTAGCAGACTCTCCAAAATAAGTTCCTGCATCTGAAGCGCCACCCCAGAAGTCAGAAGCAGCAGTGTCCCATCCGCCGCCCGTGCCGGAAATAGAGGTATCCCAGAGATCTCCTGAATCCTGCTTCCACCAGTCAGAACTTTGTGTCGCTGTGTCGAAATTCTCTCCTATACTCTCAGCATAGGTATCCCAAGAACCCGAGGTATCATCAAACATTGAGGCGAGATCGCTCCCACTATCAAATAGGTTATAAACTTTCTTTAAGGTATCTACCAACCCTCCAGACTCTCCCGATGACCCTGCCATTGCTACATAAATAGGGTCATTCGGATTTCCTGACGGGCCGTCCCCGAAAGAACTGAGCCCCAACTCTGGAAACAGTTCGTTGACGAAATCAATACCCACGTTCATTACTTTTTCGGTCGCCCAGTCTGCCACATAATCAATAGCCAGGTCAGCCAAACCTTTCCAAGTATCTTCCCATAACTGAGATAGATCATCAGTAAGCTTCTTCTCTGCCTGGCGTATATCGTCATGATACTGTTCAGTCACTTCGAGCTTGTACCGGTTATACTCTTCTGTCAGTTCGAGAATAGT
>JBDLJP010000420.1:0-1355 GCA_039714295.1 Candidatus Fermentibacterota bacterium | reverse complement strand
TGGCAGAATACGCTGGAAGATTCTACGATCCTGCCGCATGCGTCAAAAACATTTATCTCAACCGCAGCAGCGGCGGGAAGCGTCAGGTTTACAGAGAAAATACCTGTGGTAGGCATTTCTGAAAGAACCAGCTGCAAACCTGTGGAAGAGATTGCAGTCTCTTCACTGATCCCGGTGGATTCATACCCCTCGAAGTAGTATATCCATCCGTTGCTGCAGCCTGAAAGAATATCGGGAATGCCGTCGCTGTTGTAATCCGTCACATTCTCCCTGGCCCTGCCTCCGCCCGGATAACTGGTGTACACATTGATAGCCCCGCCATCACACTCAAGCTGTATGCAGCCGCTGAAGGAGGGATCACTGTTGGTGCCGATATTCTCAGCGAACCACACATTCCCCATTTCGTAACCAAGTACAAGATCTTTGTCCCCGTCCCGGTCAAGGTCATAGGTCTGGTGGGTGAGCCTCCATTTGTTGGAAACAGAAGATGTAAGATCGATAGTAGATGCATTCCATACAGGTGATGTAATATCATCTCCCGTATTGAGATACACCTCAAGTTTTCCGCCGGTAACTGATTCCGTTTCGTATCCACCCGCGATAAAATCGATATACCCGTCTTCGTTCCAGTCATCGAGGTAACCAGAGGAATTGTAATTTCTTTCGATCGGGTTACCGGCATTGTCGAAGGGGTAACCTATGAAATGAAGAGTTCCGTCACCGTTGCCCGTGTAAAAATTAAAGTAGCCGTCTCTCTCTCCCAGGACAAGGTCGAGAATCCCGTCATTGTTGAAATCCACAGCCTGTGGATTTGTAGCTCCGGTGCATCAACCGGCGCTGACGGCGATATCGCTTCCGTCAGCCTGGAGGTAGTTCGAAAACGTGAATACAGGGTTACCGATAGTTCCGATATTCTTGTAGAAGCAGACCTTACCGGGAGAGAACTGCCCAACCAGAAGATCGTCAAGCCCGTCTCCGTCCCAGTCTATCATGAATGGATCGGAGATGACTCCGACATCAAGCGTAATACCATCAGCCTGAATGATCACCGGTTCGCGGAACAGAGGCAGATCGGCAGACGCCAGAACCGGCAAAAGCAGCAGCAGAGCCATATAATGCATATAATTCCCCTTTCTGCACTTGTTTCCAGAAACGTACAAGCGATTATGCAACACCAGTCTTTGAAGGTCAATAACAGAAGTGATATTCCGATATCAGGTGAATTCAGGGCTTCTGGTAATACAGCAACTCCCGTTACTGATATTCCACCGAATCTTTGTTGTGTTTTCCAGGAATTCCCTGTCATGACTGACCAGAACAAGTGCGCCTGCATAATCGCCCAGCGCCTTCTCGAG
>JBDLJP010000419.1:0-1360 GCA_039714295.1 Candidatus Fermentibacterota bacterium | reverse complement strand
GCGGCTGAAGAGCCTGCCGGGGAAGAACCTGAGCCTGAACCCGCGGCTGAAGAGCCTGCCGGGGAAGAACCTGAGCCTGAACCCGCGGCTGAAGAGCCGGTTGAGGAACCGGCTGAGGAGAAGGAAGTAATTCCTGCAGAATTGAAACAGGATGCTGATCTCTCCATTGATACCTGGTCACGTGAATCGGGACTTCTTACTGTTCATATCAAATCCGGAATTGCTCGCGTGAAGCATACCGCACTTACGATCTATGAGACTACGCTGAAAACTGAGCGATCTGAAGATGATATGCTTGAACTTGCCGGAACGGGTACATTTCTCCTTAACTGCGGAGCTGAAGAACCTCTGATACTGGAACTGAATGAGAATATGGTTGTCAGGAAAGATGCGGTCGCATTCCATACCGGGAGTATACCTCTGGAGCTGCTTGATATTCCGGAGAATGATTCCCTTTATGTAATCAAGAAAAATATCCGGGAAAAAGTAATATTCCAGACCGATCACCCCATCCGTATCATCTTACTTGGGGGGAATAACCGTGTTTTCTTTATCAGAACTTCATCCATTATTGCCACTGATCCTGAAATACTGCTTTCCAGATCAGGATCACCCGAGGGTTATACCGAGATAACCGGACTGGGAAAGGTGTACCTCATCGAATGAGAACATCCAGACCTGACTGCCGGTAGACAGTTAATAAAGCAGAATTGAAGTGGGGATGTAGCTCAGTTGGAAGAGCGCTGCCTTCGCAAGGCAGAGGTCGGCGGTTCGATCCCGCTCATCTCCACCAGTCATTTCGACCTCACCAATTTTCCGAAAGCAGGTGACACTTGCGGACCGGAAACCGGATTGAAATTTCCTGGATGAACCAGCCCGGACGCCTGAAATCCAGAATGGCATCGGCTGCAGATGGATTTCATGGTTCACCGGCTATTGCCGGAGCCGTTTCCATAGCAGGGAACAGTTCTCCCGATTCCATTTATGCCCAGAAGGCAGTTGCCATTGTAAGGGATGCTTTTGCGGAAGGTGTTGCATACGGTGTCGAGAACGTATTCAGGGAAGCCATCGACGAAATCACTGCGTTTACCGGGAAGGGAGTAACTGATTCTATCTCCCTGGCTGCAGCAGCTGTTCTGGGAGATGAAGTATGGGTTTACAGCATGGGAACCTGTCAGGTTTTCCTGTCGGGAACTGATAAGGGCGGCATGGAGCGGGATAATGCAGTAAGGGTCGACGGGAAGGGAATAAATCACTTAGTACTGAGACCCGGGCAAACGATCATTCTGCTTACCAGCGGTCTGTGCAAGCTCATGGAGACCGCAGAGACCGGAAAGCACTTTTCACGTTGCGGAAAACC
>JBDLJP010000418.1:0-1371 GCA_039714295.1 Candidatus Fermentibacterota bacterium | reverse complement strand
CAACTCCGGGGTGTTTTCCCTGATGGCTGTGCCTGTTCCCAGTCCGGAGGGCATCCTTGGAGTGTGTATTGTTGCAAGATCCAGTATTCCTGCATCCTTCACAACAAGAGACCTTAAACTACTGGGACTCTTCTCTGCACAGGCTGGCAATCAGCTTACCAACTACAGTATGGCCTCCTTTCTCAAGGAACAGGCAGATAAACTTGAACAGGTTAACATCCTTGCCGCGGAATTCACATCTTCTCTTGATACAAGCAGGGTTCTTTCCTCCATTAAACGAGGATTGAAAACCATGGCTGAATTTGATCTCTTCGGGATTTTTCTCCGCGGGAAAGACATGATTCCCTTAAGTTATATGCTGATGAGATCTGATATTCCTGATGATATTCTGAAGACAGAATTTCGTACTGTTCTGGAGAAAACACAGAAAAGCAGCGATGTTCAGCTCTTCCTTGACAGCGGTATCAGGGATTCATTTGCCAGCGTAAGAAGCGCCGACTGGCAGAGTTCCCCTTTCGTAGATGTCCTCGACCTTGGAGAAGTCAGTTCCTTCAAGGGAATGATTGTTCTGGCGAGCTGGTCAGACCGGAGCAGAACCCTTAAAACTCCATCGTATATGCCGATACTCTTAAGACACGCGGCAGCGGCGGTAAGTAATGCCTACCTCTTTGAGACAAGCGAAAGAAACTATATCCAGGCCATCTCAGCCCTTGCAAGCGCTGTGGACGCGAAAGATCCCTATACTCACAATCACTCAAGAAACGTTGCCGCATACATTACTCGTATCGCTGCACAAATGAAACTTCCATCCAGAGAGATATCTCTCTTGAATAACGCCGCATTACTTCATGATATAGGCAAAATAGGCATTCCCGAAGCTATACTGAACAAAGAAAGCTCCCTCACGAGAGATGAATACAGTGTTATCATGACCCACCCGGAGGTGGGTTATAATATCCTCCGGCCCGTTACGGCATTCGGAAGTTTTATTAACACTGTCAGATACCATCATGAAAAATTTGATGGAACCGGCTATCCATTCGGGTATTCCGGTGATAATATTCCTTTTCATGCCCGTATGCTCGCTGTTGCTGACTGTTTCGATGCCATGACTTCAGACAGAATTTACAGAAAATCCCCGGGGATTGATTTTGCGATAGAGGAAATCAGGAAATACAGGGGAACTCAATTCGATCCTTCCATCAGCGATGCTATTCTATCCATTCTCAAAACAAGTACGCCGGAAGATATTGTTGCCGATTACATCTCTACAGGATCGAACCAGGTTATATATTCCTAGTGTCATATCAAGCATCACTTCACATTGTATATTACCTGATGAATAATACCTATTAGAAAGGAATGCAGATG
>JBDLJP010000417.1:0-1383 GCA_039714295.1 Candidatus Fermentibacterota bacterium | reverse complement strand
ATACTGAGCTTTCCGGAACCCTCTCTGGGCAGACGTTCCTGAACTCTGAAGATTCGCCCTATGTGATCAGCGGTGATATTCTGATCCCCTCGGGAAGCACGCTTTCCATCGAACCCGGTACGGAGCTAAGATTCAGCGAGAACTGCAGTATTATCTGCCAGGGGAATCTGTATGCGGAAGGTTCTCCCGGTGATTCGGTTCTGTTCTGCTCCAATATTGAAAACAAACCCTGGGGCGGGATAATGCTTTCGGGAGGAGAAGCGGAGTTTTCTTATGCGGTATTCTCCGGGTCTGACGGTTTCAGCACCGAAAGTCAATACAGAGCCTGCATTGAATCGGTTAACGCTGATCTGATATTTGAATCCTGCCTTTTCCGGAATAATCATGGCTGCCTCCATCTGTCGGAAGGCTCAGTCAGCATGAATAACTGCGATCTTACCGGCTGGAATTCTGCGGAGCTGTTCTTCATGAATGAAGGAGAATCAGCCACGATACAGAACAGCAGTTTCGGCAATATGATCAACCCTCCTTCGTCACATCATGACGGAGTGGAATTTCAGAACTGTCTTGCCGGAGAGTATCTGGTCAAGAATTGCGATATTTTCAACATAGATGGAGATGCATTCGATTCCAACAGCAGTTCTGTTATCCTGGAGGGCAATAGAATATGGAACATATCCGACAAAGGATTTTCCATAGGGATCGGTGCTGCCGGAAGTCAGATATCCGAAGTTGAGCTTACAGGAAACATCATTTCCGGGTGCTATACCGGTATCGCGATCAAGGATGATTCCTATGCAGAAATTACCGGCTGCACTGTATCCGGCTGCGATATCGGAGTACGGGCTTACATGAAAACCCCGGGCTCGGGCGGCGGGAATGCAGCTGTAGTAAATTCCCTATTCGATGCCAATTCAACCGTTTTCAGTATTGAGGATGATTCCGATGTTACGGTGAATTACTGTCTGACGGGGAGCAGCGAACCGTGGACAGGAGAGGGCAATATTGCCGGAGATCCTGACTTCGCAGGCTGGGGTCCCCTCGACCGGCACCTGTCTTACACTTCGCCATGTATTGATGCGGGTTCCCCTTTGATGGAGGACCCGGACGGAACCAGGTCCGATATGGGCGCCCTGTTCTTCCCGCAGATATTCGACGGACTGGTCATCAATGAGATCCAGTCGGTGAACGATACCACAGTTGCAGACGGTTACGGCGAGTACAATGACTGGTTCGAGATATACAATGGTTCCGGGTACGACTGCGATCTCAGTTGGCTTTATGTTTCCGATGATCCCTCCGATCTCGCAAGATATCAGTTCCCTGCCGGAACCATGATACCTTCCGGAGGTTTCCTTGTGGTCTGGGCGGACTGTCATCCAT
>JBDLJP010000416.1:0-1395 GCA_039714295.1 Candidatus Fermentibacterota bacterium | reverse complement strand
GCACTTGCGTCCAGCGGATTCTGCCCGTTCCTGATTCTGAGAAAACCGGCTGACTGCTCGAATGCGGCCGGACCGAGTCCTGAAACTTCAAGAAGCTGCTTTCGGCTGCGGAATGACCCGTTCTCCTCACTCCATTTTACAATATTCCGTGAAACCCGTTCAGTAAGACCGGATACATAAGAGAGAAGCTGGGGACTTGCGGTGTTAAGATCAACTCCAACGCTGTTCACACAACTCTCAACTGTGTCGTCAAGAGCTTTCCTGAGTTTTCTGCTGTCCACATCGTGCTGGTACTGACCGACTCCGATCGATTTCGGATCGATCTTGACAAGTTCTGCCAGGGGATCCTGAAGCCTTCTCCCTATAGATATAGCCCCTCTGACGGTAAGATCGAAATCGGGAAACTCCTCCCTGGCAGCTTTTGAGGCTGAGTATATGGATGCCCCGCTCTCGTTGACAGGAACGACCCTGACATCCTCCCTCAGACCGGACTCTGACAGGAAAACTTCGGTTTCTCTTCCGGCAGTACCGTTACCAACTGCGATGAATTCCGGTTCAAATCTGTCTATCAGTTCGACCACCGTTTTCACAGCTTCTGATTTCCGGGCTTCAGACATAAACGGGAAAATGGTCGTGCTGCACTGAACCGAACCCTGAGAATTAAGACATACAAGCTTGCAGCCCGTCCTGAAACCCGGATCAACAGCAATAACAGCTTTCGGTCCGAGGGGCGGAGCAAGCAGGAGTTCCCGCAGATTGGAGGTGAATACTTTTATTGCCTCATCATCGGCAGCTTCCTTGCTTCTCAGACGGGTCTCCGTCTCCATCGATGGTGCGAGAAGTCTGCGAAAACCATCTGATGCCGCTTCAGATATTACTCTCCCCTCCGGGGTATCAGGGTCCTGGCATACAGCCGGAAGAATGATATTCAACGCTTCCTCTGATGAAACGGTTATCCTCAGCGAGAGGACTTTTTTTTCCTCTCCTCTGCGCATCGCGAGAACCCTGTGAGACGGGGCAGTGCGAACAGATTCAGTCCACTCAAAATAATCACTGAATTTTGTCCCTTCCTGCTCCATTCCGGAAATCACACGGCATTCATAGCTGCCGGTACTCCAGTAAAGCCTTCGCATGGATTCCCTTATCCGGGCGTCATGGGCCAGATCTTCCGCGATAATATCCCGGGCGCCGGAAACAGCATCTTCTGCAGTATCAACGCCTTTCCCTGAGTTCAGGTACTCGAGTGCATACAGGAAAGGATCATCACCCTTCTGGAGCAGTATCCTATGTGCGAGGGGTTCCAGCCCCTTCTCCCGCGCTTTTGTGGCTCTTGTTCTTCTTTTCGGGCGGAAGGGAAGGTAAATATCCTCAAGAGAAGTAAGAGTAGATGCGTTC
>JBDLJP010000415.1:0-1424 GCA_039714295.1 Candidatus Fermentibacterota bacterium | reverse complement strand
CCCCTGCTGGTGTAATGGCGGCAACTCCAGGGGTAAATGCAGCGTCATCTATCATCGAAGTACCACCAGCACCCGCGCCACCGGCAATGTTTACATCGAGCGCCTCTTTATTCCCCGCTATAGTAGTAGTAACACCGCGCCTACCTCGATTTTGAGCGTCAGTGATTACAACGGATTTCCTGTCACCGCCTTCTATTTTTCGGTCTGATAAGACCCTATAAAGGAGTCATGGATCTGATTGAAGCCATGAAGCATCTTCCCCAGAGGATTTTCCTTCTTATTGTGGGGGAATGCTACTCGGGCAGTTCTGATATTATGAAGGCTATCACAATAGAGGAGCTTTCCGGTCGTGTCAGATGGATAGATGAGTTCGTTCCGGACGATCAGGTCGCAAAATATTTTCAGGCTGCCGATGTAGTAGCGCTTCCTTACAGGCACGCGACACAGAGCGCAGTCGCCCAGATAGCTCTCGCATTCGGTAAGGTTCTTGTTCTTACAGACACAGGGGGGCTTCCAGAACTCGTAAACTGCGGGAGTACCGGTTTTCTTGCAGAACCACGCTCACCCCTGAGTATTTCGAAAGCAATTCTCTCTGGAATTGAGCTATCCAACGACCCGGATCTGGGAGTCAGGATAGATGAAAAAGCCGCGGAATTCAGCTGGACAGCATATGCCGAGAAACTCATGGACAGGTTAAAATGAAGATATTCGTCACTGGTGCAGGAGGATTTATCGGTTCATCTATCATGGATCATCTTCTCAATCGCGGTCATACTGTATCGGGGCACATCAGGGCAGAGGCGGGAAACTTAACCGGAACATCCCTCCCGGCTGATGCGGATGTATTTGTTAACGCTGCGGGGAAACTGGGCGGGGCAGGCATAGAAATTACAGAGTTAACGAATTCTAATTCCAGGGTTCCTGAGATTCTTGCGGATTTCTGCTATGAACATCGGATTCATTTAGTTCATTTAAGCACTCCGGGAGTCTTCGGACTTCTTTCGGATGCTCCGGAGAATGCGCCGTACGCTCCGTGGGGTGAGTATGAACTGACAAAAGCTGAGGGTGAAATACTCCTGCGTAAACATCCCCTGAGTCAGGAGGGCATGATTACCATCCTCAGACCCGATTTTGTTTACGGCCCCGGTGATATGCACAAGCTCGAACTTTTCAATCAGGTTCAAAAAGGCTGGTTTCCAGTGATCGGATCGGAAGGAGCCACTATTCGACCGACATACTGCACAGATGTATGCAGGGCTGTTGAAGCCTCGCTTCCAGGCGGCTGCCTTAACGGAGGACTTTTCAATATCGGTGGACCTGAGGTTCTCAAATTCCGGGACTTCATATTAAAGACAGCATTATCAATGGATATTCAGCTGAAAATACTGTCTGTTCCAGCTCTTTTCTTCAGTATTGCTCTGAAA
>JBDLJP010000414.1:0-1431 GCA_039714295.1 Candidatus Fermentibacterota bacterium | reverse complement strand
AGGGATCCGAACGAAGCCGGTTTGAAGCTGATATGTGGAGAAAATACGGAAGCAGATGCGCGATGCTCGTGCTGGATTCTTCAGGATTCACACGGGGTACGCAGGAGTCCGGAATTCTCAGTTACCTGGAATCCATTGTCCGGCTGAGAGATATGATGGATCCGATCCTGAGTGGGTTCGATTGTATTTCCTGGAGATCAGCAACCGATAACATTTTTGCTGAATTCACAACAGCAGATGGTGCTTTTGAAGCTGCACTAGAGATACAGAGATCGGTAAGCAAAGCAGACATTCAAGTTCAGAATTCTGGAAAATTCGGGGTCTGCATAGGGATCGGGTTCGGTGATGTTCTCCGCTCACGGTCTGAAGGAGTATTCGGCAACGAGATGAATCTGGCGTCAAAACTGGGAGAGGATCTTGCCGGCAACGGGGAGATACTGCTTACAGAGTCTGCATATCAGGAAATATCAGATGAATACAGAAAAGATATCATTTCCAAAAAAGCAAATATTTCCGGTATTGAACTTTCTTACTACACTATCCCCGCAGCCGGAACCGGGGTCCCTTCCCTGTAAAAGGATTAGCGGAGCAATCAGTTGAAATGAAGTTTCCAGTGCATTTGGTGCAGCTGCTGACTCTTTGCATGCTGCTTTCGCACAGTACAGATCGATTCTGACATCCAACTGTTTCCGGTTAGCTGAGTGTCTGTGGCAGCAGCATCCTGGATGTTCGTCTCGCGGATATACTCTCCGCTGCGTATGGAGTATACTATTTAATCAAGGGTTATCTTCTGGAACCGCATTTTGTTCATTAACAGTATCTATGGAGGAGGGCTCATATGCCAAGATATGGATGTTTTGAAATAAGAACCACATGCGGCAGCTGCGGGTCATCGCTTCCCATAAACGGCCCTTATACACGGTTTTCCTGTACATCCTGTTTCAAGGATATTGCGATCCCACAGGACAGGATAGCTGATTTTCTTAACGATTTCGATGAGGAGTTCGAAGGCTTCGCAAAGGGCCAGGGCAGTGGTGGAACCCTCATGTGCGGCAGCGGTACTTTCGAATACAGTCACTGGAGATTGCCGCCGCGCTGTTCATCCTGTGAAACCCCTCTTGAGATTCCTGAAGTTCAGGGCAATTCAATCATCAAATGCAGTAAATGCTCGGTCGAGTATCATGTCTTTCCTGCACCTGACTGGCTTTCAAAAAAAGTGCCCTCAGCAAGATTCGTTATTACGCAGCAGCCGCCTCCTGGAGAAAATGGTGGTGAAGACGTGAAAATCGACGAGGATTCGACAAAGCCCATTGTAATGTCCTGCCCTCAGTGCGCGGGAGCGTTATCCGTTTCAGCGCGAAGTGAGAGGATAATGGAGTGCGGTTACTGCAATTCGGAGGTTTACGTTCCGGATGCCGTCTGGACAAGATT
>JBDLJP010000413.1:0-1434 GCA_039714295.1 Candidatus Fermentibacterota bacterium | reverse complement strand
GGCTTCGGAACAGGATTCGGACTCCGTTACCATACACTTTTCGGTCCTGTAAGACTTGATTACGGGTTCGCGCCCACCTGGAGGAATTCTCTGAAGAGAGGAAAGATATACATCGGGATTGGTCATGCTTTTTAGGGTCATGAGTGTTTCGGAGGATCTCGCATGAGCAGAAAGCGAGGCAGGAAACGCTGGTTCAGGATAATCGTGCTGGGGGTTGTATCCCTGATACTCTCTCTCTACATTTTTCTGGCCACCGGGTTTCTCGGTGATGTTCCGGGCGATATAATCAGCAATTTTGTTTCAGATGACAGTGTTACCATCGCCTTTCGAGGGCTGCGCACCGATATTTTCTGGAAGACATCAGCGGATACGGTTACAGTCACGGATTATGAAGGTCTTGTGGTATCTGTATCCACCATTCAGATTGACGGTAATCTTCTATACTACCTTCTTAGCGGTCATGTGGATCAGATACTGGCAGACAGCCTGAGCATCCAGCTCGCTTCCGTACCGATTCGACCGGACGATGAGCCTATTCCGCTCATTACCATCCTGGATAACATAGATATGGGCATCGCTGCCAGTACTGACAGATTGTATCTCCGTTACGGAATAATCAGTGAAGAGGGCGAGGTCATCGTCGATTCCATGAGCATCAATACATCAATTGACAGATTTGCAGGAGTAGAACTGAGTGTTGATTCCGCTGCGGTCTATCTTCCCGGTTTCGGCAGTATACGCGGATACGGTCTTCTGCGAATGCAGGACGGTAATGTTATAACAGATGAATTCACGGGAATCGCTGCCCCCGGTTCGCTCTTAATTGCGGGAACCCTTTCCGGTTCGGAGGAAACTCTGGATGTCGAATTTTCAGGAGTAGTCGGAACACCACCATCCTATAATCTGCCTGTTGATCTTTCTGCCCTTATTGACGGCGGAATTCAGGGCAGATTGCCTGACCTCCAGACGGAATTCGCGTTAACCAGTATTCGAGCTGTTCTTTTTGGAACTGTTGCATCCTTTGAAGTGGATACACTGAAGGCCGATCTTCAAAATATCAGCGTGCGGAATCTGCATCTGATGACTGATGATGCCGATTTGAAGTTTGACGGGAGATTCAATATCGAATCTCTCGGATGGAATGCTTCATTACAACTGAATATGATGAATACTGATATTTCTGAATACCTGCCCCGCTTCTTCTGATAACACACCGGCAATACGATTAAACGCGACATAGTGATAATAGGGGTCAAAAGCAGAAACCACTTTGACAGATACTTGCCACTGTTCTGCAAGGGCAAGCGCGGTGAGCAACCCGCCATAGGATTTTGTCGAGCCATCAATGGCGACGACTATAGAGCCTTCGCTGATATAACGGGTAGGATCTTTAATAATCAAGGTGTCAATATTGCTACGCCGAGTAACACGCTG
>JBDLJP010000412.1:0-1434 GCA_039714295.1 Candidatus Fermentibacterota bacterium | reverse complement strand
CCATGCATATGGAGTGTTCTCCCGCGCAATGTACAGAAATACCGGGAATGCGGTCATCGGACACCCTGTCGGCTATCTCAGCCGGCGTAAGACCTCTTGCTCTGTAGCGGTCCCGGAAAGTGTAGAAACGGTGGGGATTCTCTCCATAGGCGTCGATGATCTCCACATCGTAACCGGACTCCCTTACGCTGGCGGCCAGATAGGCCAGTCCGGACGGGATTCCGGGGATACTGCCGTAGAAATCCTTTTTCAGATGGACTACCGGGGGGCGTATCAGCGTCAGTTTACTCATGCTGGTCAGATCCTGCTGATTCGATGTACTCCCCCTTCAGTTCCGGCTGTTTATTGTACTTTGAGGTGGCTATGAGAAGGAACCCCCTGATGTACTTCGAAAGATCAAAAAAGCTTCTGATGTTTCTTATCTTCTTCCATACAAGCCCCGGTCTCATGTAGAATTTCCGGTGTCCTTTCTGAATGAGGTACTTGATCTGCTCTTCCGTCATACCCTCGGGAACAAAGGATACATTCTTGAAATTGAATCTGTTCTCGGTGAATTTGGCCGGAGTGATGTTGCCTGAGAGAAGATCCTCGTACACTTCAGTTCCCGGGAGAGGCGTAAGATTTACAAAAACAGCGTAATCCAGAGGAATTGAACAGGCAAACTCGATAGTCTGGAGGCCTTCCTCGAAAGTTTCTCCCGGAATGCCGAACATGAAGGTTCCGTAAGCTTCTATTCCTGCATCTGCAGTAATCTCAACCGCTTTCTTTATCTGCTGTATCGTGGTCCCTTTTTTAAGAGCATCAAGGTTTTTCTGGATACCGGATTCAATGCCGTACAGCACCCTCCAGCAGCCGGCTTTCTTCATTTCATCCAGCAGCTCTCTATCGATTCTGTCAACCCTGGCGTTAACCGCCCAGTTAACTTTTACATTCCGCCTGATCATTTCCCTGCAGAATTCCATCGCCCGCTTCCTGGAAAGAGTAAAGGTATCATCCCAGAACGCTATATCCGTAACTCCATGCTCTCTGTAAAGAAGTTCTATTTCGTCAGCGATATTCGATGCAGATCTCATACGGACATGTCTGTCGGTGTGGCAGAATGTACATTGATACGGACATCCCCTTGCCCCGATGATGTTCGCGTGCGGAAGGCTTTTGTAGAAAGTCGGGGATGGGATGTAGGACTTAATATCAACGAGCTCATGAGATGGAAAAGGCAGATGATCTATATCCTCAGTTACAGCTCTTGAACCGGTTTCGATCAGGAGATCGTTCTTCCTGAACATGAGACCGCTGACTTCATCGAGCGGTTCTCTGTTCTGAACGCAGGCGGCAATCTCCCGCATGGTATGCTCCCCCTCACCTATGACGAGCACATCTATTCCGCTGCACTCGTCAAAGCACTTCTCTTTCCATAATGTGGGGTGTATGCCT
>JBDLJP010000411.1:0-1441 GCA_039714295.1 Candidatus Fermentibacterota bacterium | reverse complement strand
CCCTGGTTTCCTCAGGAATATCTTCAAGTGTGAATTTGGAGCCATGGGAAGTCTCATCGAAGTACAGCGCATGTCCTCCGATCACATCGATTATTCCGCAGAAGCTGCTTCCGCTGCGGATCGGCAGAATAACAGAGATGGGCTTGGCTCCCAGCATATCACGCATCATATCAATGACATGCTGATAATCAGCTCCCTGACGATCCATCTTATTAACGAAGGCTATCCGCGGAACGCTGTACTTGTCAGCCTGATGCCAGACTGTCTCGGATTGCGGCTCAACCCCGCCAACAGCGCAGAAAACAGCAACTGCTCCATCAAGAACCCGAAGGCTTCTTTCCACCTCGGCGGTGAAATCTACATGGCCCGGGGTGTCGATAAGATTGATCTGATGAGATTTCCACAGACACGTTGTAGCGGCTGACTGGATAGTGATGCCCCTTTCTTTCTCCTGGGGCATCCAGTCCATGGCTGCTGTACCATGATCAACATCACCGAGCCGGTGTACTCTTCCTGAATAGTACAGAATACGCTCGGTTGTTGTTGTCTTACCGGCATCTATATGCGCCATAATGCCGATATTCCGTACATTGTCTGTTTGGGAGCTGCTCATGGTAAGCGGTTTCCTCCAGTAAAGCAATCAAGTAATATCGGCCGCTGGAGGAACCTGTAGAGCAGTTAACCTACCAGCGGTAATGAGCGAAGGCTTTGTTAGCTTCCGCCATTCTATGCGTATCTTCCTTTTTCTTAAGGCTGCCTGAGTTCTCGCCTTTTGCCGCGTCCATGATCTCCGCTGCCAGTCTGTCAGCCATACCTTTGCCACTGCGGGCTTTGGCGTACTGGATGATCCAGCGCATTGCAAGAGAATCTCTTTCCTGCGGCTTCACTTCCAATGGAACCTGGTATGTGGATCCGCCCACCCGCCTGGATTTAACCTTAAGCTGCGGACGAACATTTCCCATAGCCCTGTTGAATATGGTTACAGGATCCTGTCCGGTCTTTTCAGTAATGATATCCATCGCTCCGTAAAAGATTTTCTCGGCAGTGGATTTCTTACCTTTATGCATGAGTTTATTGATAAACTTCGCCATCAGCTGATTGCCGTACTTCCTGTCCGGTACGACTTCCCGCTTTTTTGGCCTTGAACGTCTTGCCATTCGTCCTCCCCGTCTGCGCTCAAGGCGCAGAACGTATTGTTCTATGCTTTTCTTGTACCGTATTTCGAGCGGCTCTGCTTTCTTCCTTCAACACCTGAAGTATCTTCAACTCCGCGGATAATATGATATCTCACACCGGGCAGATCCTTTACTCGGCCGCCCCTGATGAACACAACCGAGTGTTCATTGAGATTATGATCTATCCCAGGGATGTAAGCAGTGACTTCAAAACCGTTTCTTAAACGAACCCTGGCTACTTTTCGAAGCGCAGAGTTAGGTTTTTT
>JBDLJP010000410.1:0-1442 GCA_039714295.1 Candidatus Fermentibacterota bacterium | reverse complement strand
TACTCGCGTTTCTCTACTGCTCTGACAGGCAGTTACTGCGAGGTCAGCGTCAGCTGTCCTTCTACTCTTAACGGGAAACTGGTTCCAGTGGAGATCACGCATTATTCAAGGGGACGGCTGTACGGAAGGACAGTGTCATGAGTTCCAGGAAGGTCTACCTCGAATCTTTCGGCTGCCAGATGAACGCATTCGACACGGAAGTACTCGAAGCGATGCTCGCGGGCGAAGGATTTGGAATATCCGATGATCCGTCGGAAACGGACGTGATCCTGGTAAATACATGCAGCGTCAGGGAAAATGCCGAGAGAAGAGCGATAGGGCGGCTCAATGACCTCTCCCGTCATAAAGGCACTGTTCTCGCTGTCTGCGGCTGTATGGCCCAGAGGCTCGGTAACAGGCTGTTCAAACTCGTCCCGGCGCTGGATATAGTCGCCGGGCCGGACACCTACTCGGCTCTGCCATCCGCGATCTCAGCCGTCCTCTCCGGAGAGGGCAGAAAGGTTCTCGTCGAGGAAGACTCATCCGTGACTTACAGGCTTCAAAGCGCTTCCGGATCTTCTCCGACGAGATACCTGTCAATAACCCGCGGCTGTGAGAACTACTGCTCGTACTGTATCGTCCCATACGTCAGGGGCAAGGTCAGGAGCAAGGAGGCGGCCGACGTCATAGAGGACCTCAGGCTGCTGGCTGCATCCGGTGCGAAAGAGGTAACGCTTCTCGGCCAGAATGTCATGGCTTACCATTCGGGAAATTACGGATTCACGGCCCTGCTGGAGAAGATCCTCTTGGAAACGGAAATCGAAAGGATCAGGTTCCTCACTACCCATCCAAGAGATGTGGAGGAAGGGATATTCAGACTGATGTCGGAAAACAGCAGGGTATGTCCACACATACACCTGCCGTTCCAGGCCGGCAGCGACAGGGTCCTGGCCCGGATGAACAGGGGGTACACCAGGTCGTATTATCTTTCTATCATAGACCGGGCAAGGGAGATTCGCCCTGATATCTCCTTCACGACAGACGTAATCGTCGGTTTTCCCGGGGAGACGGATGGTGACTTCCAGGAGACTCTGGAAATCATCGAGAAGGTGAGATTCGACTCTGCCTTTACCTTCAAGTACTCACCTAGAGAAGGGACCAGGGCTGAAGGAATGGAAGATAACGTTCCTTCCGATGTGAAAAAGGAGAGACTCGAGACCCTGAATTCAGTCATACAGCGCATCAGGAGAGAGATCATGTCCTCTCGCCTCGGATCGATCGAGGAAATCCTCCTTGACGCTAGTGTTAAAAAGGGAGAATATCATTTCCTGAAAGGAAGAACCCCGCATTTCAGGAACGTACTCATCGGACCGGAAAAACGGAACCCGGGGGATATCATAAGCGTAGTTCTAAAGGAACTGAGTAATTTTACTTTTATCGGTGAAGAGATCACGGGGAGGTAA
>JBDLJP010000409.1:0-1447 GCA_039714295.1 Candidatus Fermentibacterota bacterium | reverse complement strand
CCCTGACCTTGACGGCAAGACGTTTATTATTCCCATCACCAACGTAGTCAACTACGGGTTTTTCGTCTTCATTATACCTGATGAATACTACGCCCAGCGCCCTGGCCTCCTGGTAATATATCTCGTTGAATCCATATGTACGCACATCACGGTAGAGTATATAGACATTCAGCTTCGGATTGAGTTTCTTCAGGCGGATCGAATTCTTGACGGCCTGGGTGCAGCAGACTCTCGAGCAGTAAGGATGTTCCTCATCACGAGAACCAACACACTGGATCATGACTACATTCTTCAGCTTGCTCAGGCCCTTCTGATCCACTTCAAGAATATCCTCGAAATCAAGCTGCGAAAGAACATTCTCGTCCTCATAATGATACTCATGAGGCTTTGATTCCTCAGCACCGGTGGTGATCACTATTATGCCATGCTCGTAATCATCGACTTCTCCGGAAATCCTGGATTTGATCGACGTCACGTAATTTCCGACGTATCCATCAATCGCGAGTATATCCGAATCAAGGAAGGTTTTTATTTTTGGGTGGTCACTTACCCTGTCGAGAAGTCTATCGAGACACTCTTCGACCTTTTCGCCATTCGGCCTTCTTTTAAGTCGGTTCAGGTTCCCGCCCAGCCTGCCTTCTCTCTCGACAAGCGCGACTTCGAATCCCTGGTCAGCGATCGACAGGGCCGCTGTAATTCCCGCCAGCCCACCGCCTATTACAAGTCCAGTCTGAGTGACATCAAGGGAAAGAGTATAAAGAGGTTCGAGCAGTCGTGCCTTGCCGATTGCGATCCTTGTCAGTATCTTGGCCTTCTCCGTGGCTTTCGCATGGTTTTCCCGATGAACCCAGCTGCAGTGGTTCCTGATATTAGCCATATCAAACAGGTACGGATTCAGCCCGGTCTCTTTCATCGTCTCCTGAAAAAGTGCCTCGTGCGTACTCGGGGAACATGACGAGACCACTACCCTGTTTAATTTATATTCCTCTATTACCTCTTTCATCTTCTCCTGTGTATCCTGGGAGCAGGTGAAGAGGTTCTCACCGGCATACACGACGTTTGGAAGTGTTTTTGAGTAAGCCACCACTTCCGGCACATTCACTACACTCCCGATATTGATCCCGCAGTGGCAGACAAAAACACCGATCCTCGCTTTCTGACCGCTGACCTTTTTCTCTTCCGGGTATTCCTTTTTTATTATCTCGCTGCCGCGAACCGACGAAAGAAGTTCCGCTGCTCCTGCTACCGCTCCAGAGGCCTGGATGACCGTCTCCGGGATGTCCTTCGGCTGGACAGCCGGGCCGCAGACGAAGATACCCGGCCTGGTCGACTGAATAGGCATGCTGCCGTCAGTATCGATAAAATTCCAGGTATCGAGGCGAACTCCGAGCCTGTCGGAGAGATCCTTCATGTTCTCTCGAGGAGTAAGACCAACCGAAAGCACGAC
>JBDLJP010000408.1:0-1455 GCA_039714295.1 Candidatus Fermentibacterota bacterium | reverse complement strand
CCTGGACTGTTCTTTGAGAGGCTCTTCAAGCTCACACTCTCCGTCCATGTCCCGTTCCATTTCTCCTTGACCTTTGTCGCTTCCGGTACGGAACATCTTATCTACTAACTCATCTCCGATCGGACCGTCCTCGCCTGTCCCACCTGCCGCTGCAAAGAGTGCAACTCCCACCAGCAGCACCAGGGCCGCGAGTCCTCCGAAAGCCATAACCTTCGTTTTCATTTCTTCGACCTCCTGTGGTGCTATACCGCGCCACAACATTCGATCAAGGTTGATATTTAACCCCGTTGTGGAACGTGGTTCTAGATGTGGAACAAACCTCTAGATATCGGGAAATGAACCCGGATCATTATACATACGGTAGCAACACGGATATCGTGAATTCGCCTAGAGGGGTGTTCCATATTCAAATTATATACTGTCTGACAATTCATTACACATGAAAGCAAGACCGCTCGGCATTTCCCTCGCTCTGTTGATATTGCTCACAACGGTCAGCTTAGGTGTAAATGCTCAGATGAGTGAATCCCCCATGTCTAATTACATGGGCCCTGGGACCGGATCCGGTATGAACGGAGATGAAACGCAGGGGCCCAGATGGGAACAGCAAACGGGGGACACGCAGATAGAAAAAGGCCTCATGTTCCGATATGGAAAGGATTCTCCGGTTACCACTATAGAGAGTGAGCAAACTGGCGACGATATCGGAATGGAGCTCACCCGTTTGAGGTTCATGAACGGGACCCTTGATCTTAATATCCTGATAGAAAAGGAGGAATGGGAGGTTACAGAGGAAGAGGGAGAAGAAGGTATCAAGGTGAAGTACATGACACGGGCCCAATGGAAAAAGGGTGAGGAAGCTACGGAATTATCATCTGATATCGCTGTAATATATCATTACAATAATAATGGGAACAGGACCATCGACTACGATATCGAGATCCGGGACACCCCAAGCAATGGAAGTATCTCCTACTCGATGTCCATTGATAACAGGGAAGCGGCAGATGGATGCTGCTGGAACAAGGATCCAATATCTCAAGAACATGAAAGGAAGACCCTGACACTCAGGAGCTGTGACGGGGATGCGCTTTCCCATTTCAGGGTCCGTGAAAAAGGCCTGGTAGAGACAGGTAACGATGAGACGGAAGTGGATACGGTAATGACCGATGCCATCGAGAATTCATCCGAAGGCTTCGCGTTCTACGATCCTGATGACCGCTTGGTGATTTGTAACACCAGGTATCAGAATTTGCTTTACCCGGACGCGGATTTCAACTTTGAACCGGGAATGGCGTTCGAAGCGATCATCCGTAGGGCCGCCGAGGGCGGACTCATTACCGATGCAGAGGGCCGTATTGACGAGTGGGTGGCGGAACGCCTGGCGGTTCATCGTGACCCGGGCGAGCCACGGATTCAGCAACGTAGTGGTGGTCAGTGGATTCTGATCACTGA
>JBDLJP010000407.1:0-1472 GCA_039714295.1 Candidatus Fermentibacterota bacterium | reverse complement strand
ATCCCGCAGATGGTGTGGCACCCGTGGTCTGGCAGTCGATTATCGCAACCGGAAGGCTGGCTAGATCAATTCCCATCCCGGATCATAATTCCGGGTCTCTGTCGAAGAACTCGCTGGCCCATTGGAAATCACAGCCTGCGTTCAGAGCAGCATTCCTGTCTGCATCCCGATCTCCAACGAACAGAACCTGTTCCCGGGGCACTCCGTAGAGCTTTATCAAACGGTTAAGCATCGCAGGTTCAGGTTTGCGGCAGCTGCAGCCGGTGTGCGGAATGTGAGGGCACATCTCGATAGTACCTTCCGCAGGACTGAACCCGAAAGCTTCCCTGAATGTATCCTCAAGTAATTCCATTGCTGTACTCTCGGCGAAGTAACCGACACCAACGCCTCCCTGGTTGCTGGCGATACCGTACCCCACGCCGGAATCCCCTCCGGGATGAGCCCACTCGAACGGTGCGAGTTTCTCGATCACCCCCGGATACAGCTCCCATTCTCCCGCTCTGTTCGGGCATGGCTGCCCCTCAACCGTACAGTACCTCAGCGTCCCGTCTGCATCAAAAATTATCAGGCTGTGTTTCATTGATCTGTTTCTCCATTACTGCTTGCATGCCATCTGTCCAGCTTCACGTACAGGCTCGGTAGAACTATCAGCGTCAGAAGTGTGGCGACCGCAAGACCTCCGGCCACGGTTCGAGCCATTGGAGCCCACATCACGGAGCTTTCAGTAGCCCCGATAGCAAGCGGCATAAGCGCCAGAATAGTTGTTATCGCGGTCATTAGAATAGGACGCATTCTTTTCCTTCCCGCCAGAATAATGGCATCCCTGGACGACATCCCTTCCTTCCTTCGAAGCTGATTCGCGTAATCTATGAATACAATACCGTTGTTTACAACTATCCCAGCAAGCATCAGCAGGCCTACAAGTGCAGTAAGTCCCATGGTCGTCCCGCTCAGGAACAGAGTCCAGATAACTCCGATCATGGCAAGGGGAACTTCGACTATTATGATGAAAGGCTCCAGCAGCGATTCGAACTGCGAAGCCATTATCATATATACCAGGATTATCGCAACTCCGATAGCTATCGCCATGGTTCCGAACGCCTCGCCTCTCTCCTTGATGTCGCCGAGTATTTCGAACCGGTGACCGCTGAGGTTCAGTGTGTCCATCATCACTTCAACATCTGCTGCTACCTCCCCGAGCGCTCTATCCGCTATCCTGCAGCTGACCTCGACAGTCCTTGTTCTGTTTCTTCTTCCTATCTCTTCAGGAGCCAGTATGCTATAAAAGCTGCCCCATGCATCCAGCGGCATACCATACGCGATAATGCCTGCCACAGCTTCAATACTTGATCTTGCCTCTTCCGCGTAACGAAGGTTTACATCGTACTCCCGGTTGTTCTCCGTATAGGTAGTTGCATTCAGACCCAGCACACCGACTGTTACTTCCGAACCTATCGCAGCAGGGGATTTTC
>JBDLJP010000406.1:0-1476 GCA_039714295.1 Candidatus Fermentibacterota bacterium | reverse complement strand
AACCATCGTATTCGATGATCCGGAGAAGATGGGAATCCTTAATTCGATTCTGCATCCCAGGATGATACGCTGGGTATCAGCTTCCGCTACAGCTATGAAAGGCAGCAGCGGCATAAGGGTTCTGGAGGGAGCACTGATATACGAGCTGGAGATAGACAGATACCTCGATTGCATGATAGTTATAGAAGATACCGCGGACAGATGCTCAGAACGCCTTGCCGCAAGGGACGATATTACAGCAGAATACGCATTGAAAAGATGGGAGCAGCAGTATCCCGTCCTTCTAAAGGCAGAAAGAGCGGATTATGTAGTCTATAATTCTCGCGATATGGATTACATGAAGCAGCAGATTCTTAGTATATTCGAAGATATTGAAAAGAGATTACTCATTTGAATCGGGAGAGATAATGGCGCACAAAACCAGAAAGAAACTGACAAAATCCGAACTGAAAAAAGATCCGGTCAATGAAGCTCTGATGAACGGTATGTATTTCCTGCAGCAGCATTTAAAGCAGTTTATAATAGGCGGAATTGCGCTGGTTGTTGCAGTTCTTGTCATACAGTCGCTATCCGGTAACGCACAGAGACAGGCAGACGAATCCATTGCTCAGTATTACCTTGCTGGCCAGTTGTACAGTATGGGGATGGAGAACCTCCGTTACGGAGACATTGAAACGTCCATAGGGCAGCTTCAGGGCGCACAACAGATTGCAAGGAACAATTACCGTACATATCCGGGAAGAGTATCAGGGAGACGTTCAGCGATTCTATCGGCAAAGATCGGGATACTTTTCGGTATGAACAGCGAAGTCATCTCTGAACTTCTGGATTTTATCGCTTCCGATCCGGGGACTGACCTGGAAAACTCCGCCAGTCTGCATCTTGCAATAGCACTTGAGAATAGAGGCGGTGAAAACGATCTTATAAACGCTCAGGATCTATACAGAGATATACTCGAAAACACCCCGGAAAATTCACAGCTTGCATTGGAGTCGTATTCGGGGCTTTCAAGAATTCTTTTCACTCTTGAGGATTACGAGGGTTCAAGAGAGAATCTGAACGCCGCGCTTGCTGTATCAGCGGATACTACGGATTTTGTATCCTACCAGATCACTCGGCTTGATATGGAATTAAATTAGAGCTGAGATCAGAGAAAAAACTTAGCAAAAGGGGTCAGGCACCGAATCTTAACATTCTCAGAGTATTCAATATTATGTACAGTCATTAGGAGCCTTGGCTGATAAGGATAGATGTGACTATAGATATTCATGGAACTATTCAGGGAGAAGGAATTGTATTGTGTTGAAAGAAGTATGGAGAACCATGATATTATGTACAGTCATTAGGAGCCTTGGCTGATAAGGATAGATGTGACTGTAGATATTCATGGAACTATTCAGGGAGAAGGAATTGTATTGTGTTGAAAGAAGTATGGAGAACCATGATATTATGTACAGTCATTAGGAGCCTTGGCTG
>JBDLJP010000405.1:0-1479 GCA_039714295.1 Candidatus Fermentibacterota bacterium | reverse complement strand
CAGCGGAGAAGATGTATACGAGCTCCACCTTGATACATCCGATCTCACCTGGACACTTGATTTTCACTATTCCGAGAATAGTTAGGCAGTCAGCTTATGCGCTCCATACTCCACATCGATATGGACACTTACTTCGTTTCGGTTGAACGGCTCTCCTTTCCATGGCTTAAGGGAAAACCCGTAATTGTAGGCGGCAGAACCCTCCGGTCAGTTGTAGCCTCCTGCAGCTACGAGGCCCGCGCACTCGGAGTAAGGTCCGGCATGCCGATAGCAGGCGCGATGCGGCTCGCGCCGGACGCAGCCATAATTTCCGGGAGTCACGGAAGCTACGCATCCTATACCAGAAGAATTCTGGAGATACTTCTATCATTTTCCCCGATACTCGACCCCGCCAGTATTGATGAAGCGTTCATGGATATAACCTCTGTCATCGGTAACGGGTCACCCCGGGAAACGGCTTTGCGTATACAGAAGGATATTCTGGACGGTACCGGTCTCCCGGCCAGCATAGGCATCGCACGGAACAGGTTCCTGGCCAAGATGGCTTCCGGTGAGGCAAAACCAAGGGGAATCGCGGAACTGAAGCCGGATGACATCATCGATTTCCCGGTGGGCAGGATCTGGGGCGTAGGCCCCGCCACACAGAGGCGATTTCTCAGTCTTGGTATTGAAAAAATAAAGGATCTGCGAAAATTCACCCGTCAGCAGCTTAGGGGCATTCTGGGGAAACATGGCGAAAATCTTTATCTTCTCTGCAGAGGGATCGATGATTCGCCGGTGGTTCCCGGAGACCTGTCCCCGCAACCGCTTTCAATAAGCAACGAACATACGTTCAGTACGGATGTCATGAAACCTGATGAATACCTTCCGGTACTTGCAATGATGAGCCAGAAAGTGGCCCGCAGGGCCCGTGACAAGGGGCTTGCTGGAAGTACCGTCACGCTGAAATACAGGCTCAGCAATATGCAGCGCCGCACAAGGGCCCGGCTGCTCGCAGAACACACGGACAGTGCCAGAACAATTTACACCGCTGCCCGTTCTCTTGCCCACCTTGCTATCAACTCCAGAATAAGGCTCATAGGAGTATGTCTTACTTCCCTTACCGATGAAACAGGGCGCCAGCTTGAGATATTCGGAGGCAGTAATGAGAAAGTCATTACGGCGATTGATCATATACGGCACCGGTACGGCGAGAAATCTGTTACCGGGGGCAGAACAATCGCAAGGACAGGTGTTTCATGAGATATCAAGTGCTGTTGATCTGCTGATTATGGCTGAACGTTCTGTATATGATGTTTACAACTTCGCGCAAAATATGAAACGGATAAGCTATTTTAAGTGATTATGCCAAGATATCGGAGAATCAAGTTTCCTTATGTTTAAACATTGATAACGATTTGTAGGGTACCGATCTGACCATCAGGTTCAATACTATGATGAATCCTGCCTTCGATGCGATAGGCAAGGTAAGGGATACCA
>JBDLJP010000404.1:0-1490 GCA_039714295.1 Candidatus Fermentibacterota bacterium | reverse complement strand
ATGATGGATCGAATCATGACATATGCCTCCAGTATCCCGGTGATAACCGGAGAGGATGCTACGAATGCCTAAGAAAGAAAGAACTTTCGCAGCCAAGCTGGCACATGAAGCCAGGACACTTCATAAAGATGACTGCCCCGTGTGCGGCAAGGAAAGAGTACCTGTAGTATTTTATGCTGCAAAGTACAACAACAGCGGAGACTGGCGCCCTCAGAGACGCAGGGTCAAGCTGTGTGATTGCAGCCGGAAAGAAATTTACGGATAAACAGGTTCCCTGTGGAAATTGAGGGGGTTCTATTTCTTACTGCCGGTTTCGGCAGGAGGGATGAACCCCTTACTCTTATCCGTCCAAAGGCTCTTCTGCCTTTCGGCGGCACATCAGTTCTCGGAAGACTGGCCGCGCAGGTCAGTTCTGTTTGCCCCCGGAAAATTAGAATAAATGCTTCAAAGTGTTCAGAATCACTTCTAAGCGAGATATCATCGGTCTGGTCGAATGAAAAGTGTGAACTATATTTTGAGGAGCGACCGCTGGGTGCCCCGGCAACCCTTGCACGGCATTCGGATGTCATGGCTTCCGGGACCTGGATGGTCATTAATACGGACATGATTATAGAGGATTTTGATGCACTCGGAATGGTTGATCACCACATGACAACCGGATCTGCCTGGACTGTTCTCACAGGAGACTTTCCCCCCGATGGTACATATTCTCCATTATTGCTGGATGAAAATTCGGATTTTGGATGTGGCGGCGTTAAGAGGACGCATTACTGGGGAGTAAGCCTGATGGAACCATCAATCTCAGCTGCTGCTGCAAGGATACAGGCTTCGGAGGGTATGTTTTCAGCACTTGCTTCCGCCGCCTCGGCGGACGGCAGCAGGCTTACTGCTTTCGGAGGGAATGGCAGGTGGCTGGATATGGGTAGAATTGATATTCTTCGCCGGAATATTCTGTCCGGCGGTTCTTTCATTCATCCCACGGCGTGTGTTTCCAGTGACGTTACTCTCAGTGGAACCTGGAACATAGGCAGGGGCTGCATTCTCGGAAGCGGTGCCTTCCTGGAGGACAGTGTTATGCTTGAAGGCTCATCCCTTGAAAGCGGTACTCTTCAGGACTCCATATTACCATGGTTCTGCAGCAGCCGGGACGGCGGATCAGTATGAGAAGCATGTCACCGGAGCTGACCGCATGGCTGAGGACCAGAACCGATAACAGTGTAACAGCAACCAGGCTTCACGGTGATGTCTCCGGAAGGCGTTTCTGGCGTGTATCCTCAGGCGGGACAACTCTAATCCTGATGGACAGCGGCAAGATTCCCATCTGGCCGTGGCTGGATATTCATGAACTCCTTTACGAGAACGGTTTCAGCGTTTCCGCTATTATGGAATGCAATACAAAAAACGGATGGGTTCTTCAGGAGGATCTGGGCAGCTACAGGCTGCTTGATGTGGATGATGACCAGTATTACGCATATCTCGATGAAGCAATT
>JBDLJP010000403.1:0-1491 GCA_039714295.1 Candidatus Fermentibacterota bacterium | reverse complement strand
CAAAGCTATGTCCGGTATATTCAGGATACCACAGAAACATGCGATTGGCAAGAACATACAGGATGTTCTGGTTTCGCCGGTACTGTATTCCTGGGATAGTGTCGAAAAGAAGGTTCTGGGCGGCAAACAGATTAAAGTTGTCTGCCACCCTGACACCCAGCGCAGAATAGAGTGTACATTTTCTCCGGGCAGCAGCGGTATGGTTGGAACCTGTTTCGATACGACAGAGAGTTTTCAAGCTGAAAATCGTCTCAAAACCAGCAGAAAGATGAATCAGGCGTATTTTCATTCCGTTAGTACAGGTCTGGTTCTATTCGACAGAGATTACCGGATACTGGTAGCCAACAGATCTTTCGGCAGTATGTTCGGACTGGTTGAGAATCTTCTCGGTATTCATCTGCATGAGATTCTGCCCAGCGAAAGCTATGAGATCATCGAAGATCTCGCCAGACCTTTCTTTTCAAATCACTCACAGGAGAAGGAGGAAGCCAGAACCGCCCGGTTCATTCTTCCCGATGAAACCAGAAGGATTATTCTTCAGGATGTTCATCCTATTCATGAGGATCATGGGGAAGTATTCTATGCGGTTGGGATTTTTGAGGATGTTTCCGAGAAAACGATCAAAAACGAGAACAATAGAAAATTCCTTGATATGATCAGGAAGATGAATCTGCTTGCCGATACACTCCTGACAACCGGAGCCTTCAGTACTGCTGAAATTGCTGAAAAACTACGTGATTGCGTTGATGCTGATGCTGTAGCAATATATCTGTCCGACCCCCTCTCCGACAGCAGACTCGCCGGCTGCACATCCGACTGGCCTGATGATATCCCTGATATGTTTCTGGAGTTGAGACTGGCTCCGGTACTGGTCGATTCCGATACAGGATACAGACTCACCGGGGATGATATGGGAGCTCTTGATTCCTGGTTCACCAGCTGTCTTGTATTTCCTCTTGAATCGGACAGAAAGACCAGCGGTTACATTATTATGGCGACTTCAGGAACCGATTCGCCGATAGAGCTCTTCCCGCTCGCTGAGATATCAGCCAAAGTGATAAGAGCGTATTACAATGCCAGCGAATACGAGACAGAGATAGAACATCTGGATCATCTCCTCTCGAGACAGAGCAAGCTTGCCGGTGCCCTGATCAATTCGCTTGATGTGCCTGTTGCGCTGTTCAGGATCGACTGGTCTGTTATTCTATGGAACAAACCCATGGAGGAACTGACAGGAGTATCCTTTGATCTCGCCACTGCCAGATCTGAGATTGCCTCGGATATTCTTTTTAACGGCATAGGCGGTATCAGCGTTGCTCAGAGATACATCAAAAACGGATATTCCGAATTCCCGGAATCCTGGGAAGTTGAGAATCAGGATGGGAAAACCATCAGGTGTACCTGGCGTCTGCTTAGAACCGAATCAGTGGAAGGCAGAAATCTGGAGCCGGTAATAGCTGTTGCTGGAGTTAAATCAGATGATGTATACAG
>JBDLJP010000402.1:0-1508 GCA_039714295.1 Candidatus Fermentibacterota bacterium | reverse complement strand
TGATCGCCTTCTCATAAATCTCACGGGCCTCGGCAAATCGTCCTGTTTTACGATAGAGCAGACCGTATTCGTTACATGCTGCCGGATGATCGGGAACAAGCTGCAATGCGGTTTTCAGGTGCTCCTCTGCCTGCTCCATGTTACCAGTGTGCCGGCAGGCAATTGCCATGTTGATATATGGGGCTGTAACACCCGGTGATTTCTCGATAACATTTTCCAGAAGGACCATGGCCTGATCATATTCCTCGTTATTCAGCATGGCGACAGCGCGATCAAAGTCCCGGCGAGACTCCTCATCCATTTGGGGGGTTTCCATGATGATGAAGCCTTCCCGGCCATCAGCTAGCCGTTCAAAGGAGTGCGCCTTGGATGCGGGAGAGGGTTCCATGACCTTGGCTGACTTGCGCATTCCATCGCTTGCACAGCCGGCAAGTAAGGAAAGCACCGTCACCATCATTGCGAATCCGGTGCAGAATAGTGTTTTACGACACCCTAATATGCTTATATGGATACCATGCATCGCTGACCTCCTTGCGGCTTGTGTCATTTGTGCCTCTTCCCCGAGCTGTTCGGGCGCATCAGGTACGGGCTCCAAAACAGGAGCAAGTTCTTCATTCTGTTCCATCTCAACAGCTTCCTTCTCTATTGCAGAGTCCGGTTGTTCAGTCTTTACCGGTGGTTCGGTTTCAGGCTCCGTGACAGAATCAACTGCCTCAACTTGTTCAACCTCCTCATTTGCGTATCCAGTAGCTATGCCGGTTTCCTCGACCAGTGCAGACGCTTCAGAATCCGACTTCGTTAAAGGACCAGACGTTTCGATCTGTTCCATTTCAACGGCTTCGTCTTCTGCTGCAGTCTCTGTTTGCTCGGCCTGCGCAGGAGTTTCTGCGTGGGTCTCTATCGGCGCCGGCGGTTCCGGCCGGACAATTTCATAAATGTACGTATCCAGTGAACTAACGATGCCGCTGGCCTCTTCCGGCTTGTCATAGCGAGCGGGAATGAATTCAGCTAATTTCTGCAGACTTTTTTCGACCCATTCATTGTAGACGCCTATTGATATCAGCTTGATATTGTTCTCGTGGACCGTGATAGCCTTCTCTTCGAACGGATAGGCCTGATCTTCGATGGCCAGCTCGTACTCTTCCAGCTCAAGGGGACTCAGTCCCTGAGGACGTTCAGAGGTCATCAAGGCCTTGCTGAAGTGAGCATATATCTCAGCGAGATAGAACGTTGCGGCGGCAGTGGTTTCAGCAATCTCATACTCTATGAGCTGGTTGAATTTCTGCGTTGTCTCCTTCATCAGTTCGCGCTTTCTTCGCAGATTGACCTCTAGAGGATTTACCAGCGAAACGGTTACGAAGGTTTCAAATTTCTGTTCGGCCAGGACCAGGGCGGCTTGCGCGGCAAGATAGCGGGTCCGTGGTGTTCTGTCTTTCCCTGCTGCAGCATCGATAACAACAATCTTTTCGAGTTCATCCAGATAGGATTTCAGATCATTCTGTTCCTTC
>JBDLJP010000401.1:0-1513 GCA_039714295.1 Candidatus Fermentibacterota bacterium | reverse complement strand
TTTCATCCATATACTGAATAGGGATACCCTCCGGAACAGCCAGTCCTGCGGATGCCCAGACAATGGTTATGATCAGTGCGATAATAAAGCGGTTCATTCCAGGTCTCCTATCCAAGTGATCCTACTTCCGCTTCAACAGCTTCAAGTATTTCACATGATTTTACAACTTCTGCCATCTTTGTGTGGTCGGGGTACAGGGGTCTGTCCTCTCCCAGATGGTCGATATGCTTTCTGATAACATCGTATGCCGCCTGAATGCCTTTCCCGGGTTTATGATCCCTCTGGTCCAGACCGTCCGCGGCAGCGATTAATTCGATTCCCAGTATTCCGTAAGCGTTTTCAAGGATCTGATGATTCTGGATAGCCGTATTCATTCCCATGCTTACGAAATCCTCCTGATCCGCGGCAGCCGGAATGGAAGCGCAGGCTGAAGGAGTTGAAAGGGATCTCTGCTCCACAATAAGCATTCCGGCAGTGTACTGGCTGAGCATATGTCCGCTGTACAGACCCGGTTTCTCAGCAAGGAACGGTGTAAGCCCGACAGAAAGCGCAGGGTTTAGAATTCTGTTCAGTCTTCTCTCCGACATTACCGATACCATTGTTACGGCTATTCCCATCATATCCATCGGAAGCGAGACAGGTGTTCCCTGGAAATTGGCTCCTGTCAGAACCAGATCCTCATCGGGGAAGAAAACAGGATTGTCTCCAACACCGTTCAATTCTATCTCGACCTGACTTCTTGCATACGCCAGTGCATCGTGCGCGGCTCCTATAACCTGAGGCGTGCTCCTCATGGAATACGCGTCCTGGACTTTCTTCTTGCCGCCTTCAAGCAATTCACTTCCCGCAATGCATTTCATAAGCGCGTTCGCAGTCCGGACAGCACCGGAAAAACCTCTGGCACTGTGCAGTTTTTCATTGTACGGCTTGAAATTAGCTATCAATGCTTCAAGGCTCATAGCCGCTGCTATTTCAGCCTGCTTCAGCCAGCGGTTCATATCGTGAAGATGAATCGTGTTCATGGCGTTAAGGACGTTTGATCCGTTTATGGTAGCGAGGCCGTCACGGGCATGGAATATCTCAGGTTTCAGTCCGGCTCTTTTCAGAGCCTCTCCTCCGGGAAGAAGCTCGCCGTTGTAGAAAGCCTCCCCTTCACCTATGACAACTAGCGCTATCTGAGACATCGGGGCAAGATCTCCGCATGCTCCAACGGAGCCTTTCTGGCAGACGTACGGTGTTACGCCTTTGTTCAGCATATTCACGAGCTGCTGCGTAATTTCAATCCTCATTGCCGAATGCCCCTTGGCATGAACATTGACCCTTGAAGCCATCGCGCCGCGGACATATTCAAGAGGTGCGGGTTCTCCGATTCCGGCGGCGTGGTTATAGACGAGATACTTCTGGAACAGCTTCACTTCCTCATCGTTGAGAAGGGTTTCAGAGAATTCACCGATACCGGTATTAACACCGTACATGATCTCTTTCTTCTCAAGTTTTGAGGTTATCATGCCAC
>JBDLJP010000400.1:0-1514 GCA_039714295.1 Candidatus Fermentibacterota bacterium | reverse complement strand
TCAGTCCTGCGGTCTGGGTATCATCTATTACAATGTATGTGGCGAAGGTGCCCAGGACAGGAGTTCTCTTCCGCATCTCCACCAGGCTTGCGGCGTCAGTGAGGAATACGCGCACAAGTATGGCTGCGGCAAGGCTGCCAATAAGAATAATCAGCAGAAGACCGGAATTGAGGTTTTTCCGAAAGGGAATCACCTTACTCCCGGATTTTTCTCCTCGCTCACGATATCATGATGGTATCTGCAGAATTCCGATCCTGGTATCGAAGGCCTGCCGCATCTTACGCACTTAATTGTTTCTCCTGCTTTGCGTCTGATTTCTTCCTGTGTCGCACCAATTCCGGTTACAATCATAATCAGAAGGATCACGCCGGATAACGGAGCAAGATATATAGCCAGACCCGCAATGTCCCAGGTAATAGACATTCCTTTTCCCAGAAGAAATCCAAGAGTCCAGGCAAGTACACTGGAAAACAGGACTATTTTCAAGATGCTTCTAATACTTCTCATTTAACAGTCTCCTTACCTTAGAACAGATCGATAAAACTGATGAAGTGATTTACGCCCAGAACAGCGATACCTGTCTCATCCTCACCTGTTGCGAGAAGAGCGATTCCACCTGCTTCGACAAGAATATTCAGCCATCCTATCCCTCTCCCGGCTGATAATTGTCCCCATCCGGGGAACAGTAAGGATTTCCAGGGTTGTGCTGAGCGCTCAATGGCTACTTCAGTATCCAGGGGGATAATTTCTTCCTGCAGACTCCACTCCGGGACAATGGGTCTTCTCATTTCAGTTGGAAAACTGGCGGTTCCCACCTCAAATTCCCTGAGCTCGGCATTCCGCCAGAATTCCTCATGGCTAAGGGTTCCGCTTATTACACTGTCCATACTTTCTATGCTGCATTTAACACCTATCCAGCTGAGATCACTGGTATCCACAACATCAAGGGCAAGATCGGTAATTCCCATGCCGGGGAATCGATCCATGCAGTCGGAAATAACGGAGAAGATGCGGCTTATCGTGAAAACTGGTATCTTTGCGGAATATTCCACGATCCCCTCGAAGTGCACGTAATTCTGTGTTGAGGAATCCGGGTAGAGAGCATGCGAGCCTTGCATCATCATACCCGCTCTTGTTGTAAGTTCCAGCTGTGTATGCCCGGGTTCAGGCATACCCGAAGTGATCTGTATTCTTATGATGCTGATGAACGGTTCGCCTCCAACCAGTTCCTGCACAACCGCGAATTCAAAGGGTGTCTGAGCAGAAGCAAAAGATACAAGCAATACTATTGCAAGAGTGAAACGCATTTATATGATCTCCATTTCAATTATTAAGAAATACTCTTCTCCAGTTATCTCCCGCCACTGAAGCTATATCATCGCCGCTCCAGCCTCTTTTATCAAGATTTTCCAGTAATGCGGACCAGCCGGTGCAGTCCCTCATACCCTGAGGCAGTTTTGGAACACCATCAAAATCACTTCCAAAACCTGCAGAGCCGATTCCCGCCAGTCCGG
>JBDLJP010000399.1:0-1516 GCA_039714295.1 Candidatus Fermentibacterota bacterium | reverse complement strand
TCTTCGTAAAGGCCGATTTCCAGATTGGCGTCGATGGGATTCCCGGAGAGATCAGTCACTGTGCCCCATATGCCATAGGTGCATCCGGTAAAAAACTCTACAATTGCCATATAGTGAGCGTTCGCGACACCGGGCCAGTCAGATACGAAAAAATCCTCGTGAACCTCTAGTGTATAATCAACTGTACCGCATTCACCATAGCTCCAGTCGTTCACGTCGCCGTTGGCCTCGAAGACTATTCCCCCCGGGACAAAGACATCGAAATCAACCCCGAAGTAAGCCAGAATGCCGTCGCTGTCAGCATATTGATATCCCTGTTCAAGCATCAGCAGAGTGTCCTGCAATACTGCTGTAGCGTCATAATTCCATGGAGAGCTGATGAATGTCCATCCTCCATGCATCGAGAGACCTGCAGTAAACGGGTTTATGAAGTTCTCAACCTCTGGCCAGTTCTGCATGGTCAGATCCCGCAGAGCGGAGGTTTCAGGTTCCGAAAAGGCGTATGCTCCCCCGCCCCCTCCCGGGCCCTTGTATGAGAAGTTCCTGTTCAGATCCACTCCGTTGGCATTGGTCCTCTGCACGTAATAGTAGCCATCCGGATTGAGCACCGGAATCACCCATGTTTCGGCATTGTTTACGAGATACTCGCACATCGGGCTGGTTGCGCAGTTATCTGTTAGAACCTGCAAAAAGTGCAGTGTAGTGGTGCAGGAGGCAGGCTCGTCACCGTGGATCCCGCCGTGTATCCTCAGCTCCGGTTCGATCTCCTCCACGAAGGGGTTATCCGAAACCACTACGGCTTCTATCTCCCTTCCCATGATGCTGCTGCCGATGGTAACCTTCCTGCAGATATCCGGATGAGCCGCAACCACCGAATCCATTGCATCGTATATCTCCTGAAGAGTCGGATATGGCTCCAGAGGTACCGTGACGGGTACCGGAACCGGATTGTATCCAAGGCGCCACAGCATCTGCTCCATATCGGCATCGACATAGAGGATGGCGGTTCCCCGGCCCGCCCATTCGATGAGGAAACCTTTTTCCTCGAGAATACTGATGTCTCCAGGACCTATGCCGCTTAGTGTAACCGAGTAGCGGGGAATGGAATAACTGAAGTCGTGCATCAGCATGGAATCGCCCGATATGGCGATCATTGATATGACAAGGAGCACCTTAAAAGAGTTATACATTTCAGACCTTCCCTCCAAAACCGCAGATCCGGAGGAAAATCGATGATGTCACGTCAGGTGTGCTGAAATGGCGTGTGTCAGGTACCCCTTACCGGACCCACATTGATTAATTGTATCCTGCATTTCAGATAATAATTATTCATATGTAAGTCAATGGCAGTGAAATAGTGTGCACCTGGGAACTGGTTGAAGAGATGGAAGGTCACAGTTAATGAGAGAACGAACCGTATGTATCCGAAACACTTCTTTCGGAGCTGAATCACCTGACTGTATTGTGAAGATCAGATTAACTTGACGCACCCTCCAGGAGAATGTTAGTCTATGTT
>JBDLJP010000398.1:0-1527 GCA_039714295.1 Candidatus Fermentibacterota bacterium | reverse complement strand
CCTATAATCGCCATAACCGATAGAGATGTTGAGGTTACGACCAGTCCAAGTACAACGCCAATAAAAGCGAGCGGCAATGTAAAGATGATTATGAAGGGGTCAAGGAACGATTCGAACTGCCCGGCCATAACCATGTAAACAAGAAATGCGGCAACCATGATAGCGATTCCGAGGTACATGAAGGTTTCCTTCTGATCCTCCATCGTGCCGCCTAATTCGTATCTTAAGCCGTTGGTATCAATCTCCCGCAATAAAGCTGTGACATCCGCTGACACTTCACCAAGGGATCTTCCGGATACATCGCAGGATATTGTCACCATCCTGGCCTGGTTCTTCCTGGTAATCGTATTCGATACTACCCTCTGATCAAGGATACCCATGGATATAAGCGGTCTTCCCAGAACAGAAGCGTATTCCAGGTCTTCTCTTGAATCCCTCAGGTTCTCGGGATATCTGACGAAGATACTGTACTCATCATCTCCATCACGATAAATACTTGCCCTGGATCCCTGAAAACTGTACCTCACATCCATAGCCAGCTGGGATTGTGTAATGCCCAGCATGGAAAGCCTTACAGGATCAGGGATAAATGAGTACTCGGGGATCAATTCCTGCATTGAGGTTGTTGCATCTTTGACACCATCTATCTGCGATATGGCAACTCTTATCTCCTCGGCCTTTTCGTACAACAGGTCCAGATCATCGCCATAAAGTGTGATTTCTATCGCTGAGGATGAGAAGATCGACATGCCTCCTTCAGTCGAGTAATCAATTCCCGGCATATTGCTGAGAACATCTCTAATCCTGTCCTGATACTCGAACATGGAAGTGCTGCGCTGGCTCGATGGTGTCAATCTTATTCTTACCATAGCTGCATTAGAACCGCTGGCGCCAAAAATAGCCATTACACCCTCGGCATTACCAACTGTAGTAAACAGAGCAACCAGATCTTCGGGAGGAATCAAAGCTTGTATAGAATCCTCCAATGCTTCTACAGCTGCATTAGTCGTCTCGAGACTTGTACCGATCGGTTCCTCCAGGCTCATTATCAGAAATCCATCATCGGATTCGGGGAAAAAATCGGATGGAAGCCTGCCGACCATGACTATAGCCAGAATGAACGCTGCCGCAGTGGAGATAAGAACAACCTTTTTGTGATTAACGGCCCAGGAAACAAGCCGGTGGTACTGCCTTTCAAATCGATCGATCATCCCGCCTATTCGACCCGAAATGCTGCGCGGTTTGAATATTGGTACAAGATTCTTTGTCCATGATGCAATCAGCGGGACTAGGCTCAATGCCACAAAAAGAGATATCGTCAGACTGAAAGTTATAGTCAGTACCATCTCCTTGAACAGCTGTCCGGCTAAACCTGGTACGAAGAGAATCGGAATAAAGACGGCGAGAGTTGTAAGTGTCGAAGCCGTTATTGCATTGGATACTTCCATCGCTCCGCCAACAGCTGAATCCCTTCGTGATTCACCCTTCTCCCTGTGCCTGAATATGTTTTCAAGTACTACGATGGCA
>JBDLJP010000397.1:0-1540 GCA_039714295.1 Candidatus Fermentibacterota bacterium | reverse complement strand
GCGTGCGTCTGCTTCGGCCTTTCTCCATTCCCAGTAAGCGATCTGAAGATGAATATCATCATCTCCCATTGCTTCGATTTCAGCCTGAGAATAAGCTGAAAGTTCCTCGGCTGTCCAGGTCTTGGCAAGACCTGTTGATGCAAGGCCGAGGCAAATCATCAGAGCTATTACTAGTGTACGATTCATTGTTTTCCCCTTTCCTTGCTATCGGCTTCCGCCGCCGAGTGCGTAATATTCCTGCTGAAGTTCAGCGAGTTCTGCTTCAAGTAGAGCAATCTGCGCAAGCTCATCTGCAATATGACCCGGCAGAGTTGCAAGTTCTTCCTCAAGACCATCTGCTCTGGCTTCGGCAGCAAGAGCCGCGACACGGGCGTCGTCTCTTGCCTGAAGTTCTTCGGCGCTGGGTCCGCATGCTGCCAGAAGCAGAGATACTGTCAGGAGTCCAAGACAGAACCACTTTGTTCTAGTCTTGAGCATACCTGGCACCTCCTCTCGATTTCGTTCGGTTTGGGTTACTTACGTTAATACACATAGGATACATACAACGTACTCTTACGGCTAAACACCAATATAGAATCTTAACGAAATTGGACTTGATGTCAATGAAGAATCCATAGAGCGTTTAACCGGTCTGCCTGCTCCTTCTGCGATACCGCAAATATATTGAAAGAGCGATTGAAAGTCCCACCGTATCCGCAAGCAGATCCCCGGCAGAGCAGTCTCTGCCGGGAATGAAACTCTGGTGTATCTCGTCGCTGACAGCATATATAAGTCCGAGGATAAATATGATCGGAACAGGGCGGAAGTTTCTGCAGAGATCGCGGTTTACGATCATGGAAACACCCAGAAGAAAGTAGATTCCGGTGTGAAGGACTTTATCCTGATGAGGAAAGAGCGGTGGAACCACTTTCAGTGACGGCTGATGACTGAGGTAGAAAATCCCTCCAAGCATCGCAAGCAGAAAGATTCTTTTCGCTGCGGTTTTGGTGAAAACCTTTACTGTCATCGGTTATTCTGCTGCAATGAAAGATCGATCTTTCTTACAATGCAGGTGCCTGGACCGTCAGACCGGGCATCCAGTACAGCTTTCTCGGCTTCCCCTGTCAGGAGCAGAACCTTTCTGTTTACATGAGTGTAAACACATCCGATCGAAACAGAAACCGATACTGAAGAATCAGACGTTCTGGGGGAATATTCGTATGAAAGAGCATCCGCTGCTCTCTGACTCATGGCTTCCATCACCGCCTTACCCGCCTTCGGGACGCAGGCAGCAAAGCTGTCTGGTCCTGTTCTGGCGATGAACATATCCTTTGTGAAACAGTTGCTGAAGCGTTCAGCAACATCCGTCAGGAGACGATCCGCCTCACTGTAACCAAGCTTTCGATTCAGTGTGCCGAAGCCGTCAATGTCAGCAATGATCAGACCGACATACCAGCCGTATGTCTGGACTTCTTTTGCCATGTGATGAAGGTGCCTGTCCAGAAGGGTTGCGCGCGGAAGTCCGGTAAGTGTATCCCTGCCTGAGATATTCTTCAGCTTC
>JBDLJP010000396.1:0-1548 GCA_039714295.1 Candidatus Fermentibacterota bacterium | reverse complement strand
CAGCATAATCAGTTCCCTCGACGAGAAGAAGCTGGTCGACTCTGTCTTCGATTACCTCGTGCACGGCGTGGGATACAAGGAAGCGGCATTCATAATACTCAGAAAAAAGAAACATTGCTTCCAGGCTATTGTATCGATAGAGAGGGCTACCAGGATCGTCCGCCGCGTTGTGAATTTCGGCCTGGAAGATCTCGACGGGGCGATAAGGAACTCCCTGTCGTCCGGCAAGGCATTTCTGATAAAGGACGTCAGAATGCATCCTCTTATCGACGTGGAAGGGGAACCTCTTTTCCCCGACAGCACCATGACCTCCTATATATGCGTCCCATTGATGAAATCCTCGAGCGACCGGGGTTGCTGCGTGACCGATTCCTGTATCCTCAAGCAGATGGGTGAATGCGAGAATGAACTGGAAGAGGCGGAGACTCCGTACCTGACCCGCGCGGAATGCCTGGAATGTTCCGATCTCCCTTTGCTCGGCGCTCTTCTTGTTACGGACGGTTATCGGGCTACATCGCTGACTAACATAGATCAGGTAACCGTGGAGACTGTAGGATCCCTTGTCGGCTCCAACATGGAGAACTGGATGCTATACCAGGAGCTGCGGCAGGAGGAGAGGTTCCGGGAGAAGGTCTTCGAGGGGATGATGCACGGACTGATCGTTTCGGATATGGATGGAAAAATCACTTTTGCCAACAGGAGCGCAAGAGAGATGAGCGGCCTCGGTGCAGATGAGATCATCTCGAGGCACATCGATAATCTCATCTGCGGTGACGATTCGGGAAAGACGTGCGAGGATTCACCGGTCTTCAAGGCGCTTGACAGTGGGGACGCAATGGCATTTCACGAGGCGTATCTCATGTGCGGGGAAGATTCATGCATACCAGTAAGGATGAACGTATCACGTCTGATAGGGGACGATAACGATACGCAGGGAGCAATCGTTCTGTTCGCGGACCTGAGTGAGATAAAGCGTATGGAGGAAGCGATCCGGCACCTTGACAACCTCGCTGTCCTCGGACGCTTCACTTCTGCCATCGCGCATGAGATCAGAAATCCACTCACGGGAATCGCCGCCGGGATACAGTACCTCGACAGAAGTGCCGAGCTGAACGAGGAGCACAAGGAGAACATCACTCACATCCTGGCGGAGGTGGCCCGGCTCAACAGAATCATTACCGATCTCTTCAAGGTAGCCAAGCCGAGAGATCTCCTGTACCAGGAATCTGATACAGGCGTCATCATCGATAAATCAGTCAAGTCGATAAGCGATATTATAGATTCCAGAAAGATCGAATTCACAAGCAGTGTCGCTCATGAGGTCCCGAAGATCGAGGTCGATCCTGACCAGATCACACAGGTACTCATCAATCTTATCAAAAACAGCTGCCAGGCCATGGCAGGAGAAAACTGCCCAGCCAAACCCCATATTATTATGCGAACAAAACAACATGGTGAAAAGGCAGTAATAGAGGTTGAGGACAATGGACCTGGCATAGCAAAAGAAACATTACTCCATATTTTTGATCCTTTTTTCACCACCAAAGA
>JBDLJP010000395.1:0-1548 GCA_039714295.1 Candidatus Fermentibacterota bacterium | reverse complement strand
AGAGGCAGTTTCAAATTCAGCTCCCGCCTTGATGTCAGTCATGATGTTGACCATAGCAGCCATCGATAAGAGGGATTCCGAATAACTTCCTCCCGAGCTCCATGCGATACCGATTGTAAGTGGTTCGAATGGAAGTACCATTCCTCCCCTCACGCTCACTTCGGTCTTCTGATAATCCAGATGTGTAATGAATCCCGAACTTTCAGTATACAACACATCAAAACTCTGCAAGGTACTTTTATATCCTGCTGCAACACCTATGCTCAGCCAATCCGCTGCATCCCATGAGAGACCCGCAACAGCTTCCGAAAATTCTCCATCCAGTTCCATCGACCCCGCACTGCTCCCTCCTCCTGAGAACGATTCGGGTATGTAGTACACAGTTCTCAGTGGAACTTCCGCTGTTCTGGATGCGGCCACTCCTGCAACAAGGCCATCGAGAACAGGTATTTTCATTCCAAACGAATAGACACCGAGTCCATTCACCCAGGAATCGGAATATGTCTGAGTTCCATCTACGTAGGAAATATCAGAAAAGGTCGGACCTGCCGATATCGACAAAAGTGAATTTCCCTGCCTCATAGAGATGCATGAAGGATTAGTTAAAAGACACATCGGATCGCCGAAACCAATTGATCTCAATCCTCCTAAAGCAAGTGATACACAATCGAAACCGGGAAATAGTATCCCGTTTCTCGCTGGAACGGTTAAAGCTGCCGAAAAACTGCATACGGCCAGGAGGGCTGCTAGAAGAAGTATTTTCATGATTCTATTCACCTCCGAAGTCTGCCGGAGTTGAACTCTGGCCGTCCCCGACTATTTCGACGTAGATATCTATATTGAGGATTATATCCTGGATGTGCTGCGTTCCAGCGAGAACGATGAGTGTATCTTTTGAAATGAAAATACCATTATCCTCACCGTCAACATCCGTTGCTATAAGAAGCAGTTCGACCGTTTCATCATGGTCCGTGGAATAACCACCGAATTCGTAGAAACCACTTGAACTGGTTGTTCTACTTGATCCACCCATCAGCAGGAGAGCCCCCGGAACTGCGGATGAATCAGCCATGTTTCTTACATACCCGGAAACTCCGATATTGAAGTTATCGATGCACCCCAGCTGGAGGAAAAGTACCGGGATTATGACAATGACAAAAACCAGAAGTCGACTCGAAAGAGGATATGAACACTTTGAGAACAACTGTCGATAAACCGCTGATAATCCACTCATACTTACTTATACCCCATTTCTTATCAGGATCACAATGAACCTGGATACTTATATTGCTAAGTGTACATCTGTACTATAGACACCGGAAGCGGAATTGAATTCAAACCTGTTGATTCCAGACCTACTAACGCTCGGTCAGGATAAACTCACTGATCCAATCCTCGATCAGATGCTAGATCCTTAATACAATAACGAAAATTGGGACGAATGTAATTGGAATTATTAATTGTCTTCGCTCCTTCCTGTATCCCTGCTGATTTCAAGGTAGAAACTATTCGCGGATAGATTTACCTTATCACGATCAGCTTTCCAGT
>JBDLJP010000394.1:0-1554 GCA_039714295.1 Candidatus Fermentibacterota bacterium | reverse complement strand
CGTCATTGAAACAGTATCTGACAGAGACCTTCTCTCCCATAATAACCGGATTGGTCCTCAACCACAGACCGAGCATTGTCCTCTTCCCTGCAACGCATATCGGAAGGGACCTTGCACCCAGGGTCGCTTCAACACTTGCCGTTGGTCTTACCGCAGACTGCACGGGACTCTCAGTTTCCGACGGACTGCTCATACAGTCGAGACCTGCATTCGGCGGGAACATCATGGCGGATATAATTTCTCCCGATGTAAGGCCCCAGATGTCAACGGTCAGACCCAATGTCTTCAAGGCCGTAGCTGGAAAGGGAAAACAACCCCGTGTCATCGAGGTCCCGGTGAAGATCAAACCTGACGATCTTGCTGTCAGAATACTGGAGATAATGAGCGAGGCAAAGGAAGGATCGAAGGGTATCGAGGAAGCAGATGTTGTGGTTGCAGGTGGAGGTGGAATGAAATCCGCCGAGAACTTCAGGATACTGGACGAGCTGGCAGAAACCCTGAACGGGGCTGTCGGAGCTTCAAGGGTCGCAGTGGATTCCGGCTGGAGACCCCGGTCGGAACAGGTCGGACAAACGGGTAAGACAATATCTCCAAAGCTCTACATTGCCTGCGGGATATCCGGAAAGATCCAGCACCAGGTTGGAATGAGAGGATCAGAGGTCATTGTTGCTATCAACAAGGATCCGGCTGCACCTATCTTCAAAGTTGCTGATTACGGAATAGTAGCAGACCTGTTCCAGGTCGTGCCTGCACTGAACGAGGTGTTCAATGGCCTCCTCGGTCGTTCCGGGTAACCGAGCTAACAAGGGGATCGGGTTCCATCTCGAACTCCTCAGGAGGAGGTTCGAATCCGCTCTGCTTGGTCATGACGAAGTAGATCACTCCTGCAGCTATGAGAATTATTGCCGTTCCGATGAGACCATAGATGAGAGCTAGATTGAGGCCCTTTTTGGTCGTTGTTGTAGTGTTGGGGGGAGGTTTGGTAAGGTTGCGGACCCTGATGTCGATCAGGTTGCTCCTGAGTGATTCTCCAGCAAGATTCACAGCAGTTACCTGATAGGTGTAATTGATGTCGAACTGGATATTGGAATCATTGTATGACATCTGGTCCGGAGTTATGTTGTAGGCTTCACCATGATCTTGACCCCCCTCTGACCAGTTCCGGTAGACTATGAACTCAGTAATCGGAAGGCTGTCGAACTCCTCGATCCTCCAGTGGATATGGATATACAGGATGCCTTTTGTGGTCAGATAGATCTCCGGAGCCGGAGGCGGATCATACACGATCGGCTGGATAAAGGGCTGGATCTGAGATGGTTCAGATTCACCCAGTTCGTTCTCGGCCGTTAGATAGTAACCGTACAGAACATCCTGTGCAACATCCTCATCAATGCAGGACCTCTTAAGATGGTTAGTGGAATCGATCCTTGAAAATTCGCCCTCTCCCTCAGCTCTGTATATATGGTATCTGATGATATCATATCCACCGTTGTTGATGGGAGCATACCAGCTCAGCTTGGCAACTCCCCGGTTCGTATCATCGATGTTATGCAA
>JBDLJP010000393.1:0-1557 GCA_039714295.1 Candidatus Fermentibacterota bacterium | reverse complement strand
CATCTTATATGCAATTCTTGGTGTATCATTGTATCCTGCCCATACCAGATGAAACCTGCCCTGAGAATCCCTGTTAATGAACTGTATGCGTCTGGCGGTATTCGCAGAATCCGTGACAAGGATTGGATCACTCCATCCAGGGCCTGGAGTGACTCCCTGTACGGCAAGAAGGAATATTAGAAGACCTGTCATTCGAGAACTCCTGTTCTGCCGTGATCATGCTGGAACTGAACCCAGGGCGCATATCCCGTTGAGCATGTCCCGAATTCCCAGCAGTGAAGAAGACCATCAGTAGTACCGAACACAATCTCAATATTACCATCCCGATCAATATCCGCGATGCTGAATCCGCCTGGGGCTAATACATTATCCGGCAGGCCTATTGGGAAATCCAGATTGTCAAGAGGGTATCCATCAGAACCGTATGCAAGTAATGAGTGAACACCTGACAGTTTTGTACTGAAGAGAACATCAGCTAAACCATTATCATCCAAATCACCGAGGGCAGTGGGACTAATGGAGGAGTTGATTTCCGAACCGGAGTACGCAAATGTGGGCCAGTCAGCAAGCATAGCTCCATACTGATTCCACGCCAGGCACTCCACCTCGGAGGGAAGTACGAAGGCGTCGGCACCCTCTACAAGAGGATCCCAATCAGCAAAAACACCGCATCTCAGACGACCCGCATTAGCAGTTCCCCTGTCGCAGAGATACTCCTGAGTCGAACCATCCGGTTCCACAAGCATTGCGGGAAAATCACCTGGCTGCAACTTGTAACTTCCAAAGGAGTAACCGATCATCTTCGTGCCCGACAGCTCTCCAACCGCAAGATAGGCACTATAGGACTCTTCATGCCATGACATCGTATATGGAACCGTATCGGATTCCCAATCGTAGACGACAAGTGTTCTGGGGAGGCCTCCCTGTCTCTCAGCATCAATCGCATAGTTGCAATACACCACATCCTCGGAAGAATCACCTGTGAGATCTGAACAGGCGAGTGAGATTCCATACCTCGATTCCGGATAGTCTAAATCTTTGTCTGTAATGTGAATCAATCTGCTTAAAGAGCTGCTCCAGGAGTAAAGATCCAGAATGTCGTTATCTGCAACGCAGAGTTCAAGGCCGGATTCCTGCTCATCCATATCACCAACAACAAAAAGTGTACCCGATCCGCTCAGTGTGTATAGAACCCTGCCGATGTTATTGATTACCTTGATCCCATTACCGGATGCCAGTAGTATTTCAATCTCACCATCCTGATCAAGATCGGCTGCAAGAGGGTGCTGTCCGGATATGAAATCCTCTGTTTCAATCTCCCATATATGCGTTCCATCAGGCTCGAAAGCAGTCAACGATGTTCCGGTGAGTACAACGATCTCAAGATCAGTATCCTCATCCAAATCAACAAGCAGCGGAGTGGTGCTAACCACACCCTCAACAGATATCGGCCATCCGCTTTCTGTAGGATAGGTATCATTCAGCTGAACATCATGTGAGGCGGTGTTGTTCCCCCACCAGGAGTCATCGCATTCCTCAAGGTAATCAGCTTCAACT
>JBDLJP010000392.1:0-1565 GCA_039714295.1 Candidatus Fermentibacterota bacterium | reverse complement strand
GGAGCGGAAGCATCGCTTTTCCGTCCGATGAAGAGCATATGAAATTCACCATTGTATATTTTGTCGAAACCGGGGCAGGTCAGGCGGTGTTCTACTACCCGTTCTACAGTTTTCCCACATCTGCCGCGCGCAGGGTCTGCGCGCCAGCGGCAAGAAGAAGTGAGTACCCGGCACATCACGATGATCTGGAAATACTTGACCCCGTCAGATACACTTCCTTCCTCTGGTCAATTCCGATCGTGAACACATCATTGATCCCTCAGGATATTTCCTTCTACGGATTTCAGGTTGGTAACCCTCCTGCAAGACTCTTCGCACCGGAGGGAGTACTCATCCCAGCCGGAGACACTCTTTACCTTACCAACAACGAGGAGCTCCTGAACCGGATGCTTCCCGGCGTGAACATATTCGGGAATCTCGTTATGGATTCCCCCGCCGGAACCGAACTTCAAATACTCAACCCGTCATGGACAACCGCCGCAGTCATGACTCTGGGTGAAGAATTGCAGGCCGGAGAATCGAGCCTGCCGCTAATACTATCAGAAATATGTTATGCCGGCATTTCAGGGGACTGGATAGAATTGTTCAATCCGGGAATACACCCGGCGGATCTCTCCGGATTTCTTATTGTCGACGGGCAGAACCATGTGTCCATCCTTCCGGAAGATCTGGTGATCAATCCAAAGAGCTACCTGGTAATCTGCGAATCCTACGATTCGTTCCGTTCGGTTTACGAACAGGATATAGATGTGATTCAGGGAATTAATTTCGGACTGAGCAGCGAAACTGATGGAGTATCTCTTCTCGATGAAGACAGACCTGTTTTCTCAGTAATGTATGACGCCGCTGCATGGCCTTTAAACGGAGATATTCTTTCACTGATTTCACCGAGGCTGCCCCTTGCCCTCGCGTCGAGCTGGGAGGGAGTTGAGCTGCCGGGAACTCCGGGAGCTCCCAATCCCGGATGGCCGGTAATCCTGATTGATCCACTGATTCAGTCGCTGCGTCCCAACCCGGTTGTATCCTCATTTTCATTTGATTACATAATTCCGAATGTACCCGGGGAAGTTCTTGTTTACGATATCTCTGGAAGAATGGTTCTGCAGCCCCGGGCCCTTGAAAGCTTTGCAGGAAGCTTCTCCTGTGAGCTTCCTGTAACACTGAGGCCGGGCGTATATTTTGCCGTTGTTCGATCCGCTGGAGGTCTGACGTCAAGGAAATTCATACTTCTGCGATGAACTGATTTCCCACTGGAGCTTTGCTTAGTTGTTTGTTATTATTGTACTTCAATATTAAGTAACCTGATTACGGAATTGGAATGGGAAAAATGAAACACGCCGGTATTCGTTTCCTGCTGATAACACTCCTGATAACCTCTTATGCCCTTGCAGATGTAGATGTTGAAAATGAGAGAGCTGAGAATTTCACGCTCTCCGCCTACGCCAGAGTAAGATTCAGCGAATTCGGCGGGGCACTCACAATGCCCGACAAATCCTTCGGCATTCAATCCGCCGGTCTTACAGCGGATTTCGAAATAATCGATAACACTGAAGGCCAGCTCCAGC
>JBDLJP010000391.1:0-1569 GCA_039714295.1 Candidatus Fermentibacterota bacterium | reverse complement strand
GGCAGGGAATTTCCCTTCATGAAGCATCCTCTCGAATTCCTTCTGAGTGACTATCCTGGATGAGGAACCGTACAGATACTCCTCTGTCTCATGTTCCGCGCCGCCGGTCGCCACTATTACGGCTCCGTGAGTCAGTTCTTCCCGGTCACCTGAGCCGTCTGTCAGCATCGTTCTGAAATTGCCTACATATCCGGCTATCTCCTCTATCGTGCTGTCCGTGAGGACTCTTATCCTGTCATGGTTTTCTACTCTTTCGATAGTCCGGGCAAGGAACTGCTGGGGGTCGGTATCATCAAAACTGAAAAAGATATCCCGCATGTTTCCGCCAAGAACACCCTCGCGCTCGATCAGATAGACATCATGTCCGGCATCGGCAACGGAGAGAGCTGCGGTCATTCCTGCCAGTCCGCCTCCGATGACAAGAGCCTCGGGATCGATCTCGATGGGAAGCCTTTTAAGAGGCACAAGCCCCCGCGCCTTGCTGACACCCATTTCAACGAGATCTCTTGATTTTTCAGTGGCTCTCTCCGGCTCATTCATATGAGCCCATGAACACTGATCACGAATATTCGCCATCTCGAAGAGGTACGGATTCAGCCCTGCTTCGCTTATGGTATCCCGGAAAAGAGGTTCATGGGTTCTGGGTGTACAGGCCGCTACGACCACTCTGTTCAGACCGTGTTCCTCAATCCGCTGTTTAATAGTTTCAAGACAGTCGGTGGAGCATGCGTACATGACATCTTCGGAGTGTTCCACATTCGCAAGATCGTCCGCGAATTCAGCAACATTCTTTACATCCACAACTCCGGCGATATTAATACCGCAATGACACACAAAAACCCCGACTCTGGGGCGCTCACCGATAACATTTATCTCTTCAGCTGTATCTTCACCAATCGAGACATCATATCTTTCAATATCCAGTAATCTGACAGCATTAGCGACCGCGCCGGATGCTGAGATCACTGATTCAGGGATATCTTTCGGGTTATTCATCGCTCCGCACACGAATACGCCTTCTCTTGAAGTCTGCAGCGGCCCGAATGTTTCCGATTGACAGAAGCCGAATCTGTTAAGCCTGATATCGAGATCCTCTGACAGTCCGCGGCTCTCCTGTCGGGGCCCGAGTCCTATGGAGAGCACAACCATATCAAAGACCTCATGCTGCAGATCACCATTCTCGTAGGTGTATTTCAGGTCAAGAGAGCCATCGGACAGTTCCGTTATATCGGCGATCTTGGATCTTATGAACTTCACACCGTACTGGTTTTCCGCCTTATCGTAATACTTGTCGAAATCCTTTCCGAAAGCTCTTATGTCCATGTAGAAAATCGAGGCATCGAGTTCTTTACTGTGCTCCTTTGCGATGATCGACTGCTTAATAGCGAACATGCAGCAGGCTGATGAGCAGTAGTTCCGGTCAATACCCTCATCCCTTGACCCCACACACTGGATAAACGCCAGTTTCTTCGGAGGTTCACCGTCGGAAGCTCTTTCTACATGCCCGCCAAACGGGCCGGATGCGGAGAGCATACGCTCAAATTCCAGGGAAGTGACAACGTTACTGTA
>JBDLJP010000390.1:0-1569 GCA_039714295.1 Candidatus Fermentibacterota bacterium | reverse complement strand
TGCGTTCCCGATCTTTTCGCTTAGCCCGGCTGTCAGAAGGTCCCGCTCATCCAGTGAACGCAGTATGACTTTCCGTCTCTCATCAAGCTTTTTCAGCTGTTCCAGCCTGTCCCGGACAGTCATGACGGAAACTTCATCCATGCTGCCGGTAGCTTCTTTTCTATACCTCGCGATGAAGGGAATGGTTGCCCCGTCTGCAAGCAGGGAAGCAACTGATGCTATATGCTTGACGCTCAATTCTGTTTCAGAGGATATCTTCTCAAAATGTGTACTCTGCATCGTTACTCTTTCATAACCGTCTGTATCCTGAACCGGCGGATATATCTATCCCAGATCTTCAAGCGCCTGATTCAGCGCGTCACGAACCTGAACCATTACATCAGGAACAAGAGTAAGCCCCTTGCGGGTCGGTTTCCAGTCTCCTCTATCGTCCATATAATAAATTCTGACTCCTACGTACTGGTTCCCCTTGAATTCGGAGAGCTCTACTCTGATCAGATCCTCTCCTTTTTCTATATCCTTTATTGTCTTCTCCACAAGTTCCTCCATTCAATAATGTAATCTATGATTCCGGTTGAACCGGAAGTCTAATGAAAAGAGCAGGTGAGATGCAAGCCCCGGGCAGGACTGCCGGTTATGACAGAGCTTAATACCGGTCGAATAAGGAAATCGAATAACAATCAGAAAATATCCGGAAAGAAAAGGGAGTGGTCAGCCGCATTCCGAGTAGCCGCAATTAAGAGCACAGGCCACGCAGCCTGATTCGTACTTGAGAGGTCCTCCGCACATGGGACACGCTCCGGCAAGGTTTTCCACGATATCTTCGTCGCTGTCCTCTATTTCGATGATACCGGTATTCTCCTCTTCCGGCACCGGTTCAATGGACTGAATGGTGTCTGCTCTATTAATGGTTGATGCATTCAATTTTTCATCGATATACCATTCAATCGTCTGCCCTATGGCATCGGCACAGGAAAGAATCCTGTTGCCGCCCTGCCATACGATCCTGTGGCAGCTTATTCCCTTAAGCTCCTTCACTATAGCCTCCGGTCTGATACCGGATCTCAGGGCGAGGGAAATAAGCCTGCTTATCGCTTCAGACTGGCTGGCGGCGCATCCTCCCGCTTTTCCCATCTGAGAAAAAAGCTCAACAGGACCATTTTCATCCATATTAATTGTTACATACAGTTTTCCGCAGCCTGTCCTGATTCTTCTTGTAATACCGGAAGTAACATCTCCCCTGTCGCGGGGGCCTATGGGAACTGACGGAAGAGCAATATCATCGGCCTTCTCAGCTTCCTGGGATTTCGCCAGGTTGAGAACCTGCTTGTCCCTGCTCTTATCCCGGTAAACTGTAATACCTTTGCACCCGAGTCTGCGCGAAAGCTTGAAAACCTCAGCTACACTTTTACGGGAAGCATTCTCCGGAAGATTGACTGTTTTTGAAACAGCGTTATCGGTGTACTTCTGGAAAGCAGCCTGCATTCTTACATGGTATGCGGGAGAGATATCATGAGAAGTGACGAACAACCGCTGCGTATCCCTGGGGATCTCCTGAATTCCCTGACA
>JBDLJP010000389.1:0-1571 GCA_039714295.1 Candidatus Fermentibacterota bacterium | reverse complement strand
ACCAGCCCGTGGTCAGGCATCCGGAAACCCTCCGAGACTGAAAGCACACTTGTATCGATACTCATCCCATCCGGGATAAGCTCCAGAAATGTCTCCTCCTCGGAGGATGAATCACATAGAACAGCCGTCCTGAAACCCTCTTCGTTCCACTTCTCGAACTGCCTTATCATCTCGCCGCGATGATCCTGAAAGCTCACCTGCGGAACAGTTCTGTAATAAGCATCGACATCTTTTTCCGGAAACGGATCAAATTTTACTATTCTTCTGCAGGATTCAAGTTTGCTGCGGATACCCTCCCTGCTGAAGAACTGACTGCCGAAACTGAATGGGATCTCATCGGGCGAGTAGTTGTTCATGTTGAAAGCCAAAGCATCTTCAATATGGACAATTATTGAATCCGGATCGGACATAATAAGTGTTCCGTCATCTGGTATGTAATCCAGTATGCTGCAGGTATCTTCAAGAAATACCGGGAGGTAGTGCTCAATGCCGGGAAAATCGTTTGCGCTCCAGAGTTTTTCACTTAGAGGATGATCTTCCGGAACAATTTCAATTGCCCTGTTCCAGTGGTCCGGTGAGAGCATGACCTCTCTTGCCGGCAGAAGCCGGCATTCCTGCAGGTTCCTGATGCTTCTCTGGGATCTCTGATCAAATGAGCGCAGCGATTCAAGCTCATCACCAAAGAACTCCAGCCTTACAGGATTCTCCATTCCGTACGTTCCTATATCGACTATACCGCCCCTCCTTGCCCATCTGGCCTGTTCCCAGACGCTTCCTTCCTTCAGATATCCGGCGGCAAGAAGCCACTCCTCAAGTTCTCTTATGGATAGCCTCATCCCCTTGTACAGGCGGAAACAGGAGAAATTCTCCTTTGATGGTATTCTTTTGATAAGCGCGGCGGCAGGCATCACTACTATACTTCTTCTTTTCCCCGCAAATAGTTCTGCCATACATTCAACACGGTCGGATATTACACCCGGATGAGCTGCTTCACCTTCGAACGGAAGGGTTTCGTAGGCTGGAAAATAGAGAACATTTTCTTCAAGTATTCCGTTCAGGTCATCCCTTACGCTCTCCGCGTCAGCAACGGAGGGTGTAACCAGAACGGTAGGACCTGCAAGCCTGTGGGCGGCTGCAGCAGCAAAAGAAATGGCTGCTCCGCCAAGTCCTCCAACAGCAGTCAGCTTCTTTGAGGTCAGGCTGGACAGCATTTCCGCGAACACCGAATCCCAGAAGAATTCGTTGAGGACCCAGTTCCTTACAGCTTCAGGATTTCTGTCTTCCTCTGTCATTCCGTTGATGTATCGATCGATTGTGCGCCCTCAGACGGGGATACAGGTATATCCATTCGGGCCATTATGGACCATGTGCTTTCCAGAATTGGAAGCTGAAGCATGAAGAAATCAAGATCATCTTCAAGAAGAGGATTGGCCGGAGGAAGTATCTCAGTAGCTGGATTCACGAAGGAATCGTTCTTCTTCATCTCGAAATGAAGATGAGGCCCAGTTGAAAGCCCTGTGCTTCCCACATAACCGATCACATCTCCCTGCCTGACATATGAGCCTATCTCC
>JBDLJP010000388.1:0-1585 GCA_039714295.1 Candidatus Fermentibacterota bacterium | reverse complement strand
GTATGAATGCGCCCGGTTTCGTTGGAATAAGCGGAGAGGGTGAACTGGGAATCGAACCTCTGCTGACGTTTAATTCCGTCTACCCTAATCCTGTGATATCAAGCGCATCATTCAGTATCATATCTTCCGGGTCTTCGAAAGTAGATGTTGTGATCTACGATACCGCCGGCAGGGTCGTTGATTCGTTTGAAACAGGCAGTATTACCGGTGGAACCAGCAGCCTGTTCTGGTCAGTTCCTCAGGAAATACCTGCTGGAGTTTATACCGCCAGAATCTCTGACGCTGCAGGAAACTGCGACAGCAGGAGATTCACTGTTATGAGGTAATTCCGGATGTCCGAGAGCAATGAGAGTTCAATTCAGGATTTCTACGAAATACTGGGTGTAAAATACAACGCAACGCTTGAGGAAATAGAGGATAGTTATCATGACCTCGCCCGGAAGCTTCATCCGGATGTTACAGGTGGCGATGATATGCTTACAGAAAAGTACATGGCGATAAATGAGGCTTACCATGTACTTTCAAAACATGATAGCCGGGCGGAGTATGACGCGTCTATCGGTCTTGAGCAACAAACCGATGGTGTGGAAAAAATGCCTGAACCCCCTGTCAGGAAGGATGATACTCCAGGTGCGGATATGCGTCGTCTTGATGCCAGGCTCCGCCGGAAGATCCGTGAGGCCGAAATACTCTGCAGCAGGGATAATTTCTGGGAAGCCAGCCGTTCACTCGAAGTATTCCTGAAGACTCATCCGGATAATCCTCAACTCAGAGCAACCCTTGCGTCCGCCGCTCTGGGAATGAAAAGATACCATGACGCTGCGAATCACATGAAAGTCGCATGCACGGTTGCTTATCATGATCCTGAGAATTTTGTTAAACTGGCGAACATCTATATTCGCGCGGGACAGCTTGTTCTGGCGGAAAAGGCTCTCCGTGAGGCTCTCGGATGGAATGCAGAACACAAAGTTGCGCTAAGCCTTTTGAGGGAGATAGAGGACCTCAGAGACGAAAAGAAACCGCCCATCCAGAGGATGTTCAGAAAAGTTGCGAAAGCTTTGAAACGCAAGGAGTGATCATTTGGATTCAGCCAGCGAGAAACTCTATTATTCCATAAGCGAAGTCTGCAGTCTTACAGGTCTTAAAGATCATGTACTGAGGTACTGGGAGTCTGCATTCCCAAGTCTCAATCCTTCAAAAAATCAGGCGGGAAACAGGATATACAAGCGGGAAGATATCGAATTGATCAAGCTGATAAGCAGACTGCTCTATGAGGAACGCTATACGATTGACGGTGCTAAGCAGAAAATAGAGGATATGAGCAGTCAGAACCAGCAGATGAACCTGGATATCAAGACGACAAAGGTATCAGCAGAGATAATTGATTCCATCAGCAAGGAAATATCGGAGATAATTGCCTTGCTGGAGCGGGATCCGATGGCAGTTGACAAACAGGACAACAAAGCGTAATTTTGCTCATCTCCGGTCGGGGCGTGGCGCAGTCCGGTAGCGCACTTGAATGGGGTTCAAGTGGTCGCTGGTTCGAATCCAGTCGCCCCGACCATTTCTATATTTCAGTTCATTT
>JBDLJP010000387.1:0-1590 GCA_039714295.1 Candidatus Fermentibacterota bacterium | reverse complement strand
ACATTTTCATGGCCAGATCCGGGTCGCTGCCGAATCCGGGGAAGTACTCTTCGTCAAAACCGCCGATTGCCTCCCAGTCTGACCTGGAGAGAAGAACCGGCGTCCATGTGCTGACTACATTGTAAGGCCGAAAGAGGGTTCTGTACTCCCGAAGTAGTCTCTCCTCCTGAAAATCGGAAGGAGAGTTTCCATAGTTTCTGTTTCCTATGTAGCATGGAGTGGAGTTTCCCGGCTCAATAGCGGTTCCCGAAAGCCACAGTTTGTCGGCAAGACCGCAGTACCCTGCAAGGGCGGTGTCCCAGCCGGGCAGCGGATACATATCGTCGGTCATGATGCAGATGAAATCGGTTGTCGCTTTTTCGGCTGCCCTGTTTACGGCTGTGCATACGCCGGTATTCTTAGGTGATCCGCAGGTAAGAATGTTCTTGCCGCGAGCCCAGTTTTCACAGGATTCATCGAATTCGTTGAAGAAAACAATAATCTCATGATCCGCCGCGCTGTTGGCGACGAGTCCTCTGTACATAAGATCCAGGTACTCGAGATTTCTCCATGTCGGAACTACTACTGAAAACGGTTTCATTACCGAGCGGCAGTCCAGCCGCTGCGCATGAGTTCTGCAAGCGTATCGACCACGGTTTCAATTGGAATTCTTATCTGGTCGAGAGAGTCCCGCTCACGGATGGTGACACTCTTATCTTCAAGCGAATCGAAATCGAAAGTAATACAGAAGGGAGTACCGGCTTCGTCCATTCTCCTGTAGCGCTTTCCGATAGAGCCTGTCTCGTCGAACTGCACAGGGAAATGAGTCCTCAGGAGATCAAAGACTTCCAGTGCATTTTCTGAGAGCTTCTTTGAAAGAGGCAGTACTGCGGCTTTGACAGGAGCCAGACTGCGGTGAAGACCGAGAACGACTCTCTCTCTTCCCTCTACCTCCTCTTCGCGGTAGGCATCAAGAAGAACGGCAAGCAGGGTTCTTCCAATACCGCCGCTTGTTTCAATAACGTGAGGAACAACCTTCTTATTGTTGATCTGGTCAAGATAAGCAAGATCCTGTCCGCTCTCCTGCATATGGGCTTTCAGATCGTAATCTGTCCTGTTAGCGATACCCTCAAGCTCGCCCCAGCCGTCTGTCGCAAAGGGGAAGGTATACTCGACATCAAAACAGGAAGTGGCATAATGGGCAAGCTCGCTGTTTTCATGTTTTCTGGTTCTGAGGTTCTCACTCTTTATACCAAGCTCTGAATACCACTTCATCCTTTCGGAAAGCCAGTACTCGAACCACTGATCAGCTTCTTCGGGAAGACAGAAGAATTCCATCTCCATCTGCTCGAATTCCCTTGACCGGAAAACGAAGTTGCGCGCGGTTATCTCGTTCCTGAAAGCCTTGCCTATCTGAGCGATTCCAAAGGGCAGCTTCTGTCTGGTCGCGGTTACGATATTCCTGAAGTTAACGAAAATGGACTGGCAGGTTTCAGGGCGGAGATAAACAGTGGCAGAATCATCTTCCAGCGCACCCATCTGGGTTTTGAACATCAGTCCGAAATCTCGAGGTTCGGTCAGCTGCCCCCCGCATTCGGGGCAGACATCTCC
>JBDLJP010000386.1:0-1595 GCA_039714295.1 Candidatus Fermentibacterota bacterium | reverse complement strand
TCTACGAACAGGGTCTCAGGGTTTACACAACCCTCGATCCTGATGTGCAGATTGTGGCCGAACATGCACTGAACAGCATTCTTGCCGAAAAGGAACCCGTCTGGGATCCTGAAACAGGGGAATTCCTGAGTGATTCCGAAAGGCTCAGACACGAAAGCTCCTACACACACTGGCAGGCTGTGCGGGATACGGTTTCGGGAGTACCTGACTACCTGCAGGGAGCTCTGGTGGCGCTGGACCCTGCCACAGGCTACATAAAAGCAATGGTTGGTGGAAGGGACTTCAGGGACAGCGAATTCAACCGTGCCGTTCAGGCGCGCAGGCAGCCCGGCAGTTCCTTTAAACCCTTTGTATTTGCTGAGGCTATCGAACAGGGATGGTCTCCTGGAAGTATTATCCTTGATCAGCCGGTCGTCGTGGATATGTCTCCGGGTTCCTGGCGCCCAAGGAACTACGATCATACTTTCCACGGCATGGTAACATTAAGAACCGCTCTTGCTCGATCATTCAATGTTTCAGCTGTACGGCTGGGCATGGCTGTAGGTGTCGAAGCTGTTGCCGCCAGAGCCATGGCCATGGGACTGACTTCAAGGATCCCTATAGTGCATTCTCTCTCGCTTGGCAGCTGTATGGTGAACCCGCTGGAAATGGCACAGGCGTACATTCCGTTTGCAACGGGAGGTCTGGCAAGGGATGCTGTCTCTATCCTCAGGGTGGAGGACAGGTACGGTAACATACTTGAAGATAATCAGATACCCAGCGCAGGCAGAAGAGTGCTGTCTGAAACAGGAGCCTACTTTATGAATTCCATCCTTCAATCGGTAATCCGTGAAGGGACAGCTACCGGAGCAAGATGGTACTGGGGAGGCCCCTATTCCGGAAGGAGGGCAGGGGGGAAGACCGGAACCACAAGTGATTATGCCGATGCATGGTTCGTTGGTTTCACTCCTGATCTTATTGCCAGTGTATGGGTAGGGTACGACAACCATATCGTGAGAATGAGGCTGCAGAACGGACGGGGACAATCCGGCAGCAGCATTGCTCTCCCTGTATGGAACAGTTTCATGAGGGGTGTATTTGAGGATAGCCCTGCTGATTCAAGTGTTATTTTCCCCGGTCCTCCTCCGAATTCCGTGGAGACTGCGATCATCTGTACAATAACAGGCAGACTGGCCCTTGAAACCTGCGGAGAGAACACCAGACAGGAGGAGTTCTGGGAGGGAACCGCGCCTCAGGATTACTGTACTCTTCATGATTATTCAACTGGAACTTTTCTCCCCGATACGACTCTTCCCGATTTCACAGAATTTGACATGAATTACACTAATGACGGAGTGAACTGATGCCTCCAATCTGGTTTATCATACTTGCGTTTCTTGTCCTGACTCTCTTTTTCCTGGCGTGGCGCCTCATCAAATCTCCCACCTGGAAACAGCTCCAGCTGAGGAAAGCGGCTAAAATCGCAGCAGCTGGAAAAACTGACAACATGATAGAATTCCTGAAAAGGAACATGAACAGGAAGAGTGTTTCCGACCCGCTGACCAACGCTCTGATTTATTTCTATATCAAATCCGGTCAGTACGATGAGGCTGAAT
>JBDLJP010000385.1:0-1597 GCA_039714295.1 Candidatus Fermentibacterota bacterium | reverse complement strand
AATGATGGTACTTGCATCCGTTCTGGCCGCTCTGTTCAACCTGGCGGGTCTTGCCTTCGCATGGATGCTTGATCTGCCGCCGGGGGCTGTCATCATACTGATCGCAGCGATCTGTTACCTGATTTCACTTATCATCGAAAAAGTGCGATCGGGCTCCTCCTGATGAATATGTAGTCCCCGGTATCCAATTCTGAATCGGTGAATCCTGATAGTCTATTGACCAATCCGAAATTTGCAATAGATTTGTTATTGTTATACATCTGTATTCATCGAAATGAACAGTGCAATCAAAGAAAAGGGGGCATAAATTGAAAAATCTTTTTTTCATTCTTGTTCTTGTAATCGCAGCTGCTGCTGTTGCTGAGGGGACAAGCTATACTTCTACAACCATCTGGACCCAGAGCGGTTCCGAAGCAACCGTACCCGTCTACCATCTGGATAACACCGACGCTTTAGACTACTACACAGACCTTTCAGTCTTTGAAGCCGCCAACCCGGGTCTGACCCCGGAGGATTACTCCAGTACCCTCGTGCCGCCCAATAATGTGGCCTCCGATACAGGTCCTCTTGACTACTATACCGACAACTCCCTCTTCGCCCTTAACACCATCGTCGACGGTATATCGCTGGATGAACAGGCTGGTGGCGACGTGGTCGTTCTTACACCCCCGTTCGCCGGTGTTACCAGTGTTTCCGTTGGTCCTAATACCTTCGACGATGACGCCGTTTATGACTTTACCCTTCCTACCAGAGCCTTCGGCGGATTCATTGTAATGCCCAACGGAGGAGCCCTGGTTAATATCGAAGTATTCGGAGCATTAGGCTCATTGGGTACTACTTCCGCTACAGGAGCTACCGGAGCCGGTACTTTCTGGGGCGTAAGCTGTTACGATGAAGATATCGTGAGGATAGAATTCAGCTGTCCCGGCGGTGAAGGCGAGCTCTTCGCCGATGTCCAGTTCGGACTTCCCACAGCTCTCGACAGAACAACCTGGGGTGAACTGAAAGCTTCCTTCTAGAGCACTGCCAGACTATTATTGTATCGATAGAACCCCTTCCTGCGCCGGCAGGAAGGGGTTTCAGCAACTCCCGGTATTTCAGTTTCTGCCGCCGGCTCCGGAATTTCAGTATCCGGTACCGAGCTGAACAACGCACCTGAGATAAAGTTGACCTTAGTACATCCATGTTCTAGAATAATATTACTTCAAACAGAAAGGTGAAACATGAAAATTCTACTGATCGTGCTTCTTGCAGCCTCCATCACCGCCTTTTCCGGTCTTGTTGAATTCGGCGGTCATGCCGGTGTGTTCCTGCCGGCAGGAAATGATCTGGATCAGTTTAAAACCAGTCCTATCTTCGGTGTGGATGCACTTTTCCACATGCCTCTGTTCGCTATTGAGGGAAGTATCAGTTACGCTCCTGTAAGCACCGAAGAAGTAACTGGTGCAACCGATTATTCGGTTAACATCATTCCTGTACTTGCCGGAATGCGCACCTATGTGGGTCCGATTTTCTACGGCGGAGGTCTGGCATATCATATTACATCTATCAGTTTCGTTGATATTACAGGCACCACCCAGGAAGACTCGGAAAGCAA
>JBDLJP010000384.1:0-1602 GCA_039714295.1 Candidatus Fermentibacterota bacterium | reverse complement strand
GGAGATCCTGCAAAGAGTGAAGAGTACATTTTACTCGGAGAGAAAGCAGGAGAGCTGATCGAGGACGAGGGGAATCGCGATTATTTCCTCAGTGAACTGCGGGGGATCTAAGGCTGACCGGGTGAAGGGGAAGAGTGTGCTACCATGGATTTCCGGAAGGGGGGAGAGCCCGCATGTTATCCCTCGGCAGATTGTCGGTATGCATGAACCCGTCCGGTACATGTCCAGTCATCTCGTAAATTATAGATCTGCCTGATTCGCTTCGATAAACTTCATTCAGAAAATCCGGGGGCTCTATCAGTTGCCAGCTGTTGCCGTCGGGGGTTCTTCTCCACCTGTCTGAAAGGTGCGGTCTTAGTGCAGTAAGGTAGCTATCAACAACAATATACCGCACTTCATGTTTTTCAAGGCAATGCCAGAGAAGCATCTCGTAATCGTTGGGCATTGTAAGTGTAGGGCGCCTGTACTTCCAGATGAACAGTTCCGCATTGGGATAGGTCACGACCCATTCATCTTCCCTGGAATTATCTTCCAGCCATTGAGATATCTCCTGAGCCTCGTCTGCCCTTTCAACAGAATTTTCCGAAAGAACCCGGCCCAGCGGGTATATGAACGGCAGAAGCAGGAGTATTCCGGCAGCGGAAGCTATTCTCTTTCCGGCTATCCTGCTGAGTGATAACAGCCCGGCAGAACCCAGCCCCGTAACCAGCGCAATGAAAAAGACCAGATACCTGCTGCTGTGCTCGTGAAGAACCAGTGCTGCAATTGGAGGCAGAGCAGCGATAAGCGGCAGTATCATTTTTCTTCGCAGATCCCCTGATTTTAGAACCAGGAGGGCAAGTATCGCAAAACCGATCAGGGATGGCTGTCCAAAACTCTCACCTCTATGCAGAGAACCTGTTGTAACGGGCTCGAGAACTCTCAGGGTTCCCTTTGCCAGATAGGCGGTCACCGCACCGGGTCCCTGATGCCTCAGCATATCCATGGGCTCCGGAGGAGTATCCCTGACTTCCCATGCTGCCCAGTGGTTCTCGTTGAGCAGAAACTGACCTCCCTGTGTATACGTGGGAGAGCCGAAAACGCTGATGTTACGGATAAACCAGGGCATGGATGTGAGGATGAAAACAGTAACGAACAGCAGGAATTTCAGAATCTTTTTTACCCGTTCTTTAAATAGAATCCAGAATGCGACAGAGAATGCAAGGAGCATACCCTGTGTTCTGGCCAGATAGGCAAGGCCGGTAAGGATGCCAATGAGTATTACCCTTCTGAATGAAAGTTCTTCTCTGTCTGCTATCAGAAGGACGGCAAAAAACAGTGAGGTAAACAGCAGAAGACTGTCAGGCTGAGTTGAGTACCAGATGAAAATCGGTGTTATCGACAGAACCAGAAGAGTGAACAGGGCAGGCAGTACTCCGAAGTTTTTTCGTGCCCAGAACCAGCACATGAAAAGACAGATAAGTCCTGTTAGAAGTGAGAGTAACTGCGCAGCCGTGAATCCCGGACCGGTTATAAGAAACAGTGCGTAGATAAGCAGTGTCATTACTGGCTGCCTGTTACCCTCAGGTCTGAAAACCTCCATTGATTCGCTGTACAGCGTCC
>JBDLJP010000383.1:0-1609 GCA_039714295.1 Candidatus Fermentibacterota bacterium | reverse complement strand
CAGTTATCAGCGAAGATGACGGTGTCTACCGACTCTGCAGAAAGCAGAATTCCTTTGGAAGGCTGCTTGCTTTCGAGGGCAATACCGGGGTTCTCTACAAAGCGTACGCCTTTATTAGAACACTCGGAGCGGAAGGACTGAGGGAAGTCAGTGAGATCGCTCTGATCAATGCGAATTATCTGAAAGCAGAACTCGGTGATTATTTTGATAATCCTTTCGACAATGGTCCGTGTATGCATGAATTTGTTCTTTCCGGGGACAGACAGGCAAAACAGGGCGTTAAGACGCTTGATATAGCCAAGAGACTTCTGGATTACGGCTATCATGCCCCTACTGTCTATTTTCCGCTCATAGTACACGAAGCTATGATGATCGAACCTACCGAGACGGAGAGTCTGGAGGATCTGGATTCTTTCGTTGAAGCCATGATATCCATCGCGAAGGAAGCGGAAGAAAAGCCTTACCTTGTTACCGATGCCCCCGTCAATACGCCGGTACTCAGGCTTGACGAAGTAAAAGCTGTCAAGGATCTGTGTATAGTGGAACCGGTACGGAGTGTCGGACAGGCTCCTGGAGAGGGAGAGAACCAATAGAAGAGATGAATGGAACACCCGATCAGGTTCTGCAATGGTTATCCCACCCGGCCAGGGAGAGACCAGGTGCGGCGGCAGCTTATATTTTCATTATTCTGCTTTCAGGTATTCTGGCCACAATGGCAATGGGAAATAATCCCTGGTGGGGATTGATAGGGACAGGAGTTCTTTTTCTGTCCGGCTGGACATTTTTTCTTCCTGTAAAATTCAGAATGGACAGCGAGGGCGTACAGAAAAAATCCCCTTTCGGCAATGAGACCAAGAAATGGAGCCAGGTGAAGAGCATCGTGACCGATAAGTATGGTGTTCTTCTCAGCCCCTTCCCTCAGCCCACCAGACTGGCTAAATTCAGAGGACTGTCTGTTCAGTTCTCCGGAAACAGAGAGGATGTACTTGAATTCATCAGGGCACATACCGCCGGGTAGTCAGGATCTGATAGATATCGATGGCTCAGAGGACTTTTCGGAGTTCATGGATAAGATCGCTAAGGAAATTGTCCAGCGCCAGCTGACTGTTCCCGCGATAATATTCCTGGAAACCATAAAGCCCCTTTCGTTTCTTGGTAACCAGGTTCTTATATTCGCGAACCCGATTGTCTCACTTGTAGTACAGTCCGGTAATTATTACAAATTCGTCCGTATGCTTGAAGACAGAGAAAACGTAGAAAAACTAACAATTGCGATAGAAGAGGAAAACGCTCTTGAAGTCCAGCGCCGGTCAGAGCGGAAGGAAGCTCACCGGAAGGAAAAAAAGGACAGAAAATCCTTCTGGAGCAGGTTCAGGCGGAAGAGCGATTAAATGAACAAGGAGGTAGTTGGCGGTGGCCAGTAAAGAGATCACCAGAATAATGGCGACTGACTGCGGGAGTACCACCACGAAAGCCATTCTTATCGAGAAGAAGGATGGCGAATATCGTCTCATCCGGAGGGGGGAGGCACCGACAACGGTCGAAGCCCCTGCCGAGGATGTAACAAAAGGTGTACTGAATGCTGTCGGGGAAATTGAGGATCTGGAGG
>JBDLJP010000382.1:0-1628 GCA_039714295.1 Candidatus Fermentibacterota bacterium | reverse complement strand
GAAAAGGCAGGAGAGATCAGGAGTCCGCTGACGCTGGACAGGGTCGTCTATCTATGTGAGCGTGTGCTTCGTATCTTTCAGAGGCATCGTTACAAGTATTCATGCCTGAAGCGCAGTCTTCTGCTGTATCACTTCCTGCGTTACTATCAGGTTTCCGTGGTAATAAACTTCGGCGTCAAATGGATGGATGCGGGGCTCACCGGGCACAGCTGGCTGACATTGGACGAGGCCCCATATCTTGAACCGCCGGGGAAACCCGATCTGTTCACTCATTTTTTCAGTTTACCGGGTGATCCCGACGATCTCCCGGATCGCGAGGAACCGCAGGCCGCGGATTCTCCTTCACTCGAGGATGTTTCGTTTGACTAAGGGCTCGCGAAGAGACTCGCTGAATCTCAGTAACGAGGAAAAACTGTTCGTGCTTATTGCCGAATATGTCTCGTCTGATACTGATGAAGAAAATATGACCGGTGTTCTCAGCGAGCTCCTGAACGACGGGATCGAGTGGGATTATTTTTTGCGCCTGGCTGAGAGTCACGATTATCTCGCCGCTGCTTACAGGTTCTTTCTTGACTATGAAATCCTTGCCGGATTGCCGGGGCAGGTAAGGGTTCTTCTGGAAAATGAGTATCTCCTTTCACAGGCGAGGTTTGCGAAGAAAGAATCTGAACTGGTCGAGATACTTGATGCACTGGAAACTCACGGTATCGATGTTGTGGTGTTCAAGGGAATTCCTCTGGCGCATATTTTCTACAACGATCCGGGAATAAGGGTGTCGAAGGATATAGATATCCTGATCGATAAGGCACAGGTGGAATCGGCACAGCAAGTTCTGGGCGACAATGGTTTTTCCCTGTATACCGGATGGCTGAAGGAGGCTGACTGGCGAACTTACCATTTTCATCTGATCTATACGCGCGGGGAAAACATGGATATTGTCATCGAGCTTCACTGGATCCTGCTTGACCCGAATAAGGATCATGAGATGGATTGTGAGGTCGTCCGCCGACAGGCGGTCTCGATGAAGATACAGGGCAGGAAGGTGGAAACACTCAGTCAGCCGCATGCCTTGTGGTTCGCCTGTATGCATCTTTCATACAAGGTGTACCTTGACGTGCGAGGTCTGGCGGAGCTGAAGCGGCTCGCGGCAAAGATGGATGAATCTGCATGGGAGTACGTCTTCAGCTGGGCTCAGGAAACACGTACGCTCGATCAACTCAAACTGGCTTTTGCGATCTCTGAATCTGTCTTCGGGGCATATCTTGAAGAGAGCATATCACTGCGTCTCAAACCTTCGCGTTTTGTGAGAACATTCATCCTGAGTATGTATTACCCGAGGGGTCTCGTATGGGATCATGTACCGTTTCTCGGTACCCATCAGATGGTTGTAATGCTCTCGTTGCGGCAGGGATTCAGAAGAAAAATGAGTTTCCTGTACAATCTCATCTTCCCCGACAGGAAAGCACTGTACGAAGTGTATCCCGGGAAGTTCATTGAAACTGCCGAGACAAGGCGCAGGTTTCATATCAAAGGTATCTATGTATTTCTCAAAGTAATTGTGTTAACCTTTCTTATGGGGTTTCTGGTACAGAGCAAGTCGCTGGGTGAGCGTATGCTCGATCCGGTGA
>JBDLJP010000381.1:0-1631 GCA_039714295.1 Candidatus Fermentibacterota bacterium | reverse complement strand
ACAGTCTTCCCGCAGGTACGACTATCCTCCTTCCTCTGGTACTTCATATAACTCAGCAGCCCTGCAATTTCAGACCTCTTCCAGCGCACTACACCGGCAGTTCCGGTTCTGTGAGTCTTGAGGATATTTCATCATTAATACGCGCGATTCCAATACCGGAAGTCCAGACCGGTCCGGGACCATGCCTTGAAACAGCATACCTTCTGCAGGAAAGGGCGGCTGACGCGGGTCTTGAGCTTCAGGTCATCGGCGGGCTGCTCAGAACAGGCAGGGATGATCTGCTTTTTCACGCATGGAATCTCATCCCCCTGACAGGTATTCCCATAGATGCGGTTCTTTTTCAGACGGATTCATTGAGAGGAATAGGACACTGCCCGACCGATATCATTCCGCTGTGGAGCTATGAGTATACGGACGGACATGAAGTATCAGTCTATTACCCGCAGCAGAACATCAACCTTGATGTAGCGATAGAGGCATCCTTCGCTGATCCGGATTTCATTGAAGGACTGCTGAAACTCTTCCCGATGCGGCTGAGAACAGATCAATGAACTTTCTTCATCAGAGAGGTTAAAATGAAACACATCTATTTTATTGCATTGATAACCATGCTTATTCCGGCTCTGACAGGCTGCGGCCTAAGCGATGAAACCCCTGCTGACAACCAGGTGGAAACAGCGGATGAAAGCCTCATACTGAGGAACTGCGTTGATGCCCTGGGCGGCGGGGAAGCGGTGCGGAACATCTCGGTCATACATACAATTGACAGCCTTTCCATGGCTGGAATGACCGGCATGACCGAATCCTGGTGGGTTCGTGAACCCTTCATGGGATTTTCGGTCACGGAGATAGGCCCGATCAAACAGCAGGTTCTGATACTCGGTGACAGTGTATGGACGGTGGACCGCAACGGACACCTTTCCCCCGGGGGCACTGAGGAACTGGATCAGATGATGCTTTCAAGGGTAACGGTCTTCTACGATTACCTATTCGACGCCTCGATGGTCTCGACAGGAACGGATACCCTTATAGACAGTGTTCTGACCGTTCCCATGTACCTTGAGAACCAGCCGAATGTTGTCTTCTACTATTCAAGGGAAACATGGCTTCCGCAGCTTATGACAGCGGTTACAATGGGAATTGAAGTCCGAAGCTACCCCGATGACTACGAAGATATTGAGGGTATAGTCTCCGCAACTTCCAGCATAAGTATCATACCGGCCATGGGACAGGAGATCGTGAACTGGAATATCCTTACCGAGTACAATACAGCAGTCCCCGAATCGATTTTCGTACTCACTTCAACGGGGGGTGACTGGGAGCTGTCAGACCAGGGAACTCCAACAGCTTTTTCACTGAAAGGTGAGCATATCTACCTTGACGGGAAGGTAAACGACAGTCCTGTCAATATCCTTCTGGACAGCGGAGCCGGGGCAACGGTACTGGACAGCGCACTTGCAGCCGAACTCGGGCTGGAGGGTACGGGAAGCCTTCCGGCAAGAGGCATTGGAGGAACCTCGGAATTCTCATTTGTCAAAGTTCCATCGTATTTCGCCGCAGGAGCCCTGGTAAGTGATCAGACCCTGGCGGTAATGCCCCTCTCGGAGGAGTTCTATCCTTCCACAGGAGAG
>JBDLJP010000380.1:0-1636 GCA_039714295.1 Candidatus Fermentibacterota bacterium | reverse complement strand
AATGCGCGATCGATCTCCTGGTGGCATTCCTTAACGACATAAGTCCGAATATCAGCCTCTGAAGAATAAATTAGGGACGGAGCCTTTTTATTTCAATAACACAAATAATCAAAACATTACTGCCTATATAACATCATGTTATTTGCTGATTCTAAATAAAAAGGCTCCGTCCCTATTTATTCACACCGGTTCCCGATGCAATTCCTACTAGGAAGAAAACAGTCATTACAGCTGCAATTATCATCGCTACCTTCGCTTTCCGCGGGGAGGAATCCCTGTAAAGGAAGTAGATGATCCAGCCGATCGGAAAGAAGAGGAAGGAGAGGCACCCCATTCCCACGGACAGTTTATCCTGCGTTTCCGGATGATGGTAATGATGTATCTCTTTGACACCTGAAGTGTCCTGATTATTGTTCCAGTCCGGATCGAATTCACTTGCATGGAAAGTTGACTGGCAATATTTACACGTATAGGTCTCTCTGTCGATATTTCCGATTTGTGCTGCGCAGTTCGGGCATTTCATAACATATTCCTTTCGAATTACTGTAATCTATTCCGAAGGGATATATGTGTCCATCCGGACTATGAATTGCGGTCATCATCCGCTATCTTCTCAATATGAGTTCAAAGATCAGACTTCTTTACAACATCAAAGCCGCCAGCCTGAGAGGGGCAGCGGTATCCGAGTGGCAGACCAACAGGCTTAAGCTCATTGCCGGAGCGATAACCATCGCAGTTCTTGTGCCCGGGATATTCATTCTCTTTCGTTTTCTCTTCTCGTACATCTATGGTCTTGAGGAGACATTTGCCGGGTTCGGGACTGCTCTTGCCATAAGGCTTCTGGCGATGACCTTCATGTCATTCGGGGTATTCATAGGAATATCGTCCTTCATCAGCGGGGTTTCAGTTGTTTTCCGGTCCTGGGAAACTTCTTTTCTGCTTGCAATGCCGATTAAGGACGAACTCACAGCTTTCTACCGTATGCTGGAGAGCTGGTTCAATGCAGGCTGGGCGACCATACTTCTTGGAATTCCAATAGTTGCCGCATTCTGCATCTCGCTTGAAGTGAGTACAGCTGGTACAGTTATTTCTATGCTTCTTTTCCCATTCCTCATTGCCATCTGGTTATCGTCCGGGACCGTCCTTCTGGGTGCTGTTATCAGGTTAAACCGGCACAACGGCCGGTTATGGAAGACAGCCGGCATCCTTGGTCTGGTAATTGCTGCGGGGATATTCGTACTTCTTGGAAGTTCGGGACCTGAGGGTATGATAGCCGAAGAGAATTCAGCTCTTGATACCGTACAGAGGTTCGTAGCGGAGTTGCCTGTAATCAGCGGCGGATTCTGGCCCCATACCATATTTACTAACACTATATCATCAATTGACAGTGGATTATGGCCGGAAGCCCTGGGACACATCGGAAGACTTCTGATCGAGGCGGTTCTGGCCTCTTTACTCGCCAGCGTCATGATATGCCCCGGATTCCGCCGAAGTTACGGAAAAGTATCGTCCGCATCCAGCAGAAGGAGGAGCAGCAGATTGTTTTTTCGTTCCGGAGGCCGGTTCGGGGCCATGCTTCAGAAGGACATTCTGCTTTTCTTAAGAGATCCGGTACAGTGGAGTCAGCTGCTGCTTC
>JBDLJP010000379.1:0-1642 GCA_039714295.1 Candidatus Fermentibacterota bacterium | reverse complement strand
GATCAGTCCTGTCGGTATAACTGCAAATATGTAAACGAGAGTCAGAAGTACTCTTGTCATGATATAGCCCAATATGGAAGCAAAACTCATCCATAACTTCTCAATCGGAAGCAGCAGCCGGGGATACAGAAAAGCTGATAGAAGAAAGAAAGCAGGCAATGCTGAAGCCCAGGGCATCAGGATGCTGTTTCTGAGGAACAGCAGTACACATAATGCTGAAAATGCTCCAGTCATTACCAGTCCGAATTTTCTTAATTCGGCTTCGCTTTTTACTTCGAAACCCTTCCGTATTCCCGATGAATGGTCATCCTTCTGCGCAAGAAGGGGCTGTTCCTCCTTCTTCAGAAGGGAGTTGCCCAAAGCAAGAATATCCATCTCAGTCCGCATGAAGCAGAGGTAAGCATCTTCAGGTGTACAGACAATCGGTTCACCTCTGACATTGAAACTTGTGTTGATAACAATGCCGTATCCGGTCTTTTTCTTAAAACTGGAGATCAGCCCGTGGTAGCGTGGGTTGTCTGAAGCGCTTACAGTCTGAAGGCGGGAGGAGTAATCAACATGCGTTATCGCCGGAATGTCCGATCTGGGAATTTTCAGCTTTTCTATTCCGAATAATCCATCCTCCTCTTCTGACAATTCTCTTCGATGAGTTTTTCGCACCGGAGTGACCTGAAGCATATATGGGCTTGGCCTGTCAGTCTCGAAGAATTCCTCCACATCTTCCAGAAGAACAGATGGTGCGAAAGGACGGAAGGACTCTCTGTATTTAATTTTGAGATTGATAATGGATTGCATCGATTCACTTCTGGGATCTCCTATTATCGATCTGTTACCCAGGGCTCTTGGACCGAACTCCATCCTGCCGGCATACCAGCCTATCACCCTGCCATCAGCAATAGCATCCGAGACTGTATCAAGAATATCTGGTTCATCCATTTTCGCGTATGGATACCCGGCACTTTCAAGCCAGCTTTGAATTTCACTGTCACTCCAGTCGGGACCAAGGTAGGAGCCCTGCTGCAGATCATTGATACCATCGACATCACGTTGATTTCCGAGCATCTGGTGCCATATAAACAGAGCGGAACCAAGACTTCCCCCGGCATCTCCTGCAGCAGGCTGGATCCACATGTCGTCAAAGATACGCTCTCTGAGGATCTTCCCGTTTGCTACGCAGTTGAGGGCGACTCCCCCGGCCAGGCAGAGGTTCCGATAGCCGGTTTCCCGACGGACATACCTTGCAGTTCTGAGTACGATTTCCTCTGTTACTGCCTGAACGGATGCAGCCAGATCCATATCACGTTGAGTAATATCGCTATCCTGCTTTCTGGGAAGTTTACCGAACAGCTTATGGAACTTATCGGATGTCATGGTGAGACCCTGACAATAATTGAAATAGCTCATGTCCAGCCTGAAACTGCCATCTTCTCTAAGATCGATCAGGTTATCAAGTATGGTCTGCACATATATCGGTTTCCCGTATGGAGCTAGCCCCATCAGCTTATACTCACCGTTATTCACTTTGAAACCGACGTAATAGGTAAAAGCCGTGTATAACAGTCCAAGGCTGTGGGGAAATTGCAGCTCACTGTGAAGGTCTATCCTGTTACCATTCCCGATACCCCATGAGGCAGTAGCCCAT
>JBDLJP010000378.1:0-1657 GCA_039714295.1 Candidatus Fermentibacterota bacterium | reverse complement strand
TGCCAATATGCTGATCATGCCATCCGGTGAGGGCTCATGGGTCAAATAAATCTCCAGGTTCCATCCAGTCAGCAGGGGATCATCCTGAAAAAACTCCTTGAAGTTATCCTTGAAGTTCTGTATCTCTCCTGAGGCGAACTCTTCCAGCCTTCCTCCAATTGTTTCATTCTCCAGAGCTACTGTGGGAAAATGCACGGATATGGAATAATATTCAGTACTGTCTGTCCATAAAGTATCAGATAACGACCCCTGGGCGGCAATGAGTAACGCAATGAAACAGCATATCATTTCAACCTTCCCTCCTTAATAGTTCAGAAGTAACCAGAGTCGGATCACATTCCAGATCACTGTTGGATAATAAGCTTCAATCAGCAGGTATTAAGGTAATCCTCGATTCCGCGGGAACCAGGGTTCCTGTTTCGAGAAGGAAGTCCATGAAAACCTCGGCATCGATGAAGCCCGTGTCCAGAGCCTCAATCCCGCTGAAGGTCTCGAAGCCGTCACCGCCCCGCGCAAGAAAAGCGACAGTCACCACACGGTAGGTCTCCGCTGGATCGATGGGTTCCCAGCCCTGTGAGCCGAGAGCCTCGATGGAGACCACTCTCTCCCCTTCCGGCTGCCCTGCTTCCGCGGTGTACCTGAGTCCGGCAGTGTATGGGAAGGAGCCGTCCGAGTTGCCGTCGTCAAAGATGTTCGAGAGCGCATCCTCCAGTACAGCCGCTACCTGTGCTCCGCTTAAGTCCAGTACAGCGAGGCTGTTCCCGAAAGGCATAAGGGTGTAGATCGTTCCCACAGTGATGTCTCCCGCAGGTACGGCAATCCGTGCCCCTCCCGCGTTCAGGATCGCAAAGTCCGCCTCCAGTCCCAACTGGTCCGTCTTCCAGAGCATGGCATCGCAGATAATCGGGGCTATGAGGCTGCCTCCGGGCAGGTCTCCTCCCGGAACCCTCTGATGCTGCAGATCCTCGGAAGCTGTTCCAACCACCTCGTACGCGAATGCCGTAAGCTCCGCCTCGTAGATACCAACCAGTTCCCGTACTTCGGAATCTTCCTCCGCAATCACTATCAGCGGGTTCTGTTCGATGAGTTCATGCACCCTTGTAAGAGCTTCCCCTTCAACGGGATTCCTCGCGTCATCCTGGATCTCACCTCCGGTAACGATTAATGGTGCTCCTTCATATCCTTCTATATGCCCGTATTCGTCAAAATCCAGAGTGAGCTTTCCGAGCATTGCAGCCCTTGTTCCCGCCTGCACTACCAGCACATCTTCACCATCGGCACCGGGTACCACTGTGGGGTACTCCCCCTCTGAGTACAATCCTGCACTGGAGAGGTCACCCAGTACCGAGTGGGAGTGCCCTCCTACGATGATATCAGCACCGGTAAGGAGTGAAGCCAGCTCCAGGTCATTCTCGTACCCGATGTGGGTCAGGAGGATGATCTTGTTGACTCCCTCGCTCTCCAGCTGATCGATAAGAAGCTGAGCGGTCTCAATTTTGGGAAGTATCTCAGTCTCAGCAGATGGGCTGGAGACATTGAAGAGCTCCTCTACGACAAGGCCAATTACGCCAACCTGCTCTCCATCCATTTCAATAAGTGTAAGGGGAAGTATCATCCCGGCCAGCAGACTGTCGGAGGTAACCTCGATATTCGCGCA
>JBDLJP010000377.1:0-1661 GCA_039714295.1 Candidatus Fermentibacterota bacterium | reverse complement strand
TACGGATTCCTCCGCATGCCACAGAAGTAGATTCTCGAAGGTGTGACCTCCAGCCCTTATCAGCGCAGCGGCAAAGAGGGCGAAAAAGCCGCATGACAGGCCCAGATTGTAGAGGTTGTATCCCTGGTGGAAATGCAGCATAGATACAGCGATTGCCGGTAGCAGGAAACCGGTAGCAATCCCCGCAGCCGTTCCGACAGCGACAGCAGGCAATCCAGAAAGACCCAGTTCACAGGTAATCAGGCTGACAAGAGGTCCCAGGGCAGTTCCGAACAGAGCGATGATTATGTACTCGGAGAAGCGCCTGCCAACCAGCTTTCCTGAAATGTACACACCGATGATTATGGGGATGATGTTCACGGGAGTTTTGCCGAACAGAGCGAAACCCATCATCGTGAAAATGGCGGCGAAGGTCGATCCGGAGAGTTGAACTTTCGATAGTACAATAAGTATCAGACCTGTAGCACCGACCGCTGCCGCATTAATCAAAGAGGATCCGATGCTGCCGGCGGACATGAAATCGCTGATGAGTCTCGCAGGCTGAAATTGCAGATCCAGGAATCCGCTGAAAGCTTTGCCTGCTCCGTCTGCGGCTATCCCTGTGATAATGAAACAGAACATGATAAATATCAGGAGGAATAGCAGAGTTCTGTTCTGTCCTTCTATAGCTGTCTCCTATTCATCTTCATAACCTGTGTAAAATAACAGTTTCAGGTATGGCTCCGCCACCTTCTAACCCGCTCACCGTATTTGGAATTATGCTTGAGTCATATGTGGAACTATACTTACTGAACTGTATATTTCCGAATACATATTCAGCAGGATTCTGCAGAACATGATAACTTTCGATTTTCATGCCCTGAAAGGAAACGATATCGCACTGAAAAATCACTTCTGCATCGCCCGGAGAGCAACAGCATTTCTGCTGCTTCTGTTCCTCTCTTCGTCCGCGTACGGTGATTTTACCGAGCCTGTAGTTGATTCCATATATGTTTCCGGGGATTTTCCATTATCCGAAAATAAACTCCTCAGCGGAACCGGACTTAAATCAGGGGTGTCCCTTCTCCGAATAACACCGGTGCAGGTGAGAGAGGGGATCATCACGAATCTTAACGATATCGGATACCTGGATGCTGCTGTAACCGTCCAATGGCCACTGTGGGATGATGAAACAGACATAGTTAGGATTTCAGTCGAAGCCGGGGTAAGAAGTCTTCTATCCGGTCTTGTTTTCAATGGCGCTGTGGTTTTCACTGCCGATTCTCTGGCCATGGTCTATCCGGGAATTCCGGGTGAATCCATAACCCCCGCTGATACACTCGCCTTCAGGAACAGCATACTGGATATGTACGATGAGAGGGGCTACATCAATTCATCCGTAGACATTAACCTTCTGGGTATAAGCGAAGTAGACAGAGAGACCGGTTACAGGGCACTGGAATGCGATATTGTCGAAAATGAACAGGTAATACTGGGCAATATTTCCATTACCGGGCTTGAAACGATCCGGGCAACGGTTATAAGCAGAGAGATATTGATCCAGCCTGGTGATTCCCTGAACATGGAACTTCTCAGACAGTCTGTCAGCAATATCTACGGACTCGGTCTGTTCCAGGATGTAAGATTTGCATACAATCCGGATGAAAATGACAGCAGTACAG
>JBDLJP010000376.1:0-1692 GCA_039714295.1 Candidatus Fermentibacterota bacterium | reverse complement strand
GGTTCCTGGGGGGCAGCCGGGATATTATTTTGAGATTCGCAGGGGAGGAGAACCTTTGAATCCCGCAGAGTACCTGCAGTAGATGGGTTTGCTGAAGATTGTAAGAGGGCAGGAACGGGCGGATGAACTGCTTAGCAGGTCTTTCTCCAAAGGACGTCTTGCGCATTCTTACCTGTTTGCCGGTCCCTCCGGTGTCGGGAAGCTTACAGCTGCCCTCGAGCTCGCGGCAGCATGGATGTGTGAGGAGGAGAAGGAAGGTTACTGCGGAGAATGCAGGAACTGCGTCAGGGTATTCGGATTTCAGCATCCTGATGTGAGGCTCACCATTCCCGAGCTTGGAAGTACCAAACCGGAAGAGATCGCAAGCCTGATTAAAGCAAGGGTTGATGACGGTGTAACGCCTCTGCGGCTAGCAGGAAATATCAGGATTAGCATTGACCGGATAAGGGAAATGGGAGAGAGACTCTCCAGAAAGGCCTACGAGGATAAAGGACATATCGAGATAATTGCATACGCGGATACAATGGGAGTGGAGGCCGCAAACGCGCTGCTGAAAACACTGGAGGAACCTCCGGATGAAACCGTTATTATTCTTATTAGCTCAAAATGGTCCGCCCTGCTGCCTACCGTAAGATCCCGTTCGCACCTTGTAAGGTTCAGGAGGCTTGATGATACTACCGTTAAAGATATTCTAATGCAGCGGGCGCATCTGGAAGAGGAAGATTCCGGCATTATTGCCGGAACTTCAGATGGAAGACCGGGAATCGCCCTCCTGAAAGCCCTGAATCCATCGGAGACGGAGTCCAGGTACGGACCGGAAGAAGTGCTGCTAAGTATAACTGAATGCAGTTCGCCGTACTCAGCGGTAGTTCTTGCTACCGGAGTCGCAGGTAAACTTAAGAGGAAAGGTACCCTGGAGCTGTGCAGAAGTATGCAGACCTTAATGCATGACCTCAGGAGAAATGCGATTGATAAAAAACCTGTCGTATATCCCCTGAAGGCCCTTCAGGGTTTCAGTATTGATGAAGATACCTGCGGTCATGGTGTGGAAATTTTCCGCAGGGCTGAAATCAGGATTACCGGAAACGGAATGGCAGGAGTAGTTCTGGCAGCTGCATTCACCGGTATGCGGAAGAGTTTAACCGGATCTGGAAAGGAATCACTTAATTGAGCAATGTGAGCGTGAACGAAAACGGAAGCAGTGATAACTACGATAAGGAAAGATCCAGTGCTATTGAGCTTTTCCGGCTTCTGTTCAGTTCCAGGAGGCTTGATACTTTTATCAACCTGTCCAAAAAACCGATTTCTGTGGGCGATATGGTCGTTGTTTCCGCAGACAGGGGGGAAGATATCGGGATGGTTATAGCGAAGTACGATCCAAGGGATCCTGTAGCTTCGATCAACGGTCATTTCGTACGTAAAGCCTCACCTGATGATCTTCAGAAGGATCAGCAGAATCGGGAATTCGAGAAAAAAGTATTGAAATTCTGTATGGAGAGAGTCTCAACAAGAAGCATGGATATGAAACTTACCAGCTGCGAGTCACAGCTGGACAGGAGAAAATTGCGAATATATTTCACGGCTGATCAGCGGAAGGATTTCAGAGGACTCGTACGGGACCTTGCCAGCAAATTTCACGAAAGAATCGAGATGAGACAGATAGGTGTACGGGACGATGCAAGGCAGAAGGAC
>JBDLJP010000375.1:0-1717 GCA_039714295.1 Candidatus Fermentibacterota bacterium | reverse complement strand
GCCGTTGATGCTGGCCTTGGCGTGATGGGAAGGAACGGCCTGCTGCTTACAAGGGAATTCGGACCCAGGGTAAGGATATGCAAAGTTATAACCGACCTTGAACTTGTTCAGTCAATCAGCGATTATCCTTTCCCTGAAGAAGTGTGCTCCGGTTGTACTCTCTGTGCCGAGGCCTGTGAAGCCGACGCACTCAGCAGTTCCGATAATCCGACATGGGATATACTCACAGAATCCAACAATCCCGGAGTTCTCAGATGGCAGTTCAATCCCGAGAAGTGTTTCGATTTCTGGCTTGAGATAGGAAGAGACTGCTCCAACTGCATAACGGCATGCCCCGCGGCTTCCAGACTCGCTAAACTGATGAACTGATTCAAACACCCCTGTACACACTTATCTGAACACACAGGCATACCTCTTGACGTACTGTATTACTGTACTATGATAGTAATACAGAAGATGAAATGAGGTGCCTGTGTACAGTATTGATTCAAGGTCGGCAATTCCGGTTTACGAGCAGCTTAAAAGACAGATACTGCTGCATATCATATCGGGCAGTCTTGATCACGGGGAAAAACTTCCCTCCATTCGGGAGCTTGCAGCAATCTTAAGGATTAATCCCAATACGGTTGCGAAGACATACAGGCAATTGGAAACAGATGGATTCGTCACTTCTCAGAAGGGGCTTGGAGTATTTGTAAGTACTGCAGGAATGGAACTGCGGAGTGATCGAAATGTAATTTTCATTGAGCTTACAGATGAATACCTTTCCAAAGCAGCAGCGCTTGGACTTAATGCAGATGAGATCATGAAAGGTCTTGCAGGCAGGCTGAAAGGGGAGACCGAACATGATTAGAATAAGTAATCTAGCTTTTGCCTACAGCTCAAAGGAAATATTGAAGGATTTCAGCCTGGATCTGAATGCGGGAGAGACGGTGATGATAACGGGTCCCAACGGCATGGGTAAAAGCACGATCCTCCGATTACTTGCCGGAGTCCTGATTCAGCAGGCTGGAGAGATCGATCACGGTTACCCCAAAGGGACAGACCCAAGACAGAAAACCGCCTTCCTGCCGGACAGCCTGAGCTTCTACCGGAGCATGACCCCTCGCGAAGCGGCGAAGTTCCACGCGGGAATATTCGGTACTGAGCCTTCGAACCTTGAGCTGGCTAAGAAAGCGGGAGTGGACCTAAAAAGGCAGATATCCGAATTGTCTGTCGGACAGCGTGTACTTGTGCAGATGGCAATAATTCTATCCACCGACCCAGAATTAATACTGATAGACGAAGTCCTTCATTCCGTTGATCCGTACCTCCGGGATATCCTTTTTCGGGAGCTCATCGAAGTAATGGAGGAAAGTAAACCAACTGTCGTGATGGTGAATCTGAATTTCCACGACATTGAGCATCTTGCCGACAGGGTGATATTCCTTGGCCGTGATGGAATTCGTCTTGATGAATCCGTAGATGACTTGAAGGCAAAGACAAGAAGAGTAATCGCGGAGGAAATCCCACCGGAATACCCTGTACTGCTCACCGAAAATGTGATGGGCAGCAAACAGCACATCGTCTATCCGTTTGAAAAGAATATTGGTGATATCGCAGATGAAAACATCAGGGAAATGGACCTTACGGAGATAATGACCGCTTTCATGGGAGGCGAGTACCATGTTTCTTAGAGAGATAGGGGAAACGCTGCGGCAGACGGTTTTCATAATGG
>JBDLJP010000374.1:0-1730 GCA_039714295.1 Candidatus Fermentibacterota bacterium | reverse complement strand
CCAGCTGCTCGATAAGAAGCTGAGCGGTCTCAACTTTGGGAAGTATCTCAGTCTCAGCAGATGGGCTGGAGACATTGAAGAGATCCTCTACGACAAGACCAATTACGCCAACCTGCTCTCCATCCATTTCAATAAGTGTAAGGGGAAGTATCATCCCGGCCAGCAGACTGTCGGAGGTAACCTCGATATTCGCGCAGACGATGGGGAATTCTGTATCCTCCAGTAATATTCGCAGCCCCTCACTCCCCCTGTCGAACTCGTGGTTCCCGAGGCACATTACATCCAGCCCCATGGCATTGTAGAGCGCTGCATCAGCTTCCCCGCCGAAGAGGGTATAGAACAGGGAGCCCTGCACCATATCACCTGCGTGGACAAAGAGAACATTCTCCGCATCTCCCCTGATGGAATCCACAACAGTAGCAATCCGGGACACCGAACCTGCAGGGAGACGGTAGAGCACTGAATCCTGCGGAAAGGACACCTTGACCATGCTGGAAAGAAAGTTGGAATGGGTATCGTTAAGATGAAGAAGAGTCAGTGACAGGGGCTGATGAGTGCCATCTGAATCACGGGTATAGGTTGTACAGCTTAAAGCAAGTAATGCAAAGAAAAGCGGTACTGTCAGCATCAATTTCATGCCATACCATCCTTGAGGAGAGTGCTGATCCGATGGATACCTGCCATCAGATCGAAAATAAATCCGCTAATGAAACCAAATCATATCAAACATTATCGAATATGGACTTCTCCGTACGCTTCGGGACACTTAATCAAATCAATCAACACTTGAACTTCTATTCATCAAGGACAGCTCTTACCATGCGGAGGAGTGTATCCGGACTATAGGGTTTGCAGATGGAGTGTATCTCTTCGTTAAGTACGGTGCGAGTATGTATTCCGTTATGACTGTATCCAGAGGTGAGAATGACTCTTATATCCGGATTAATCTTCTGTATTTCATCGTAGATATCCCTGCCACCCATTCCGGGTAAGGCAATAGCTAGCATAGCAAGTGAAATATCCGGAGCATGATTTTTCAGGATATTGAGGGCTTTGGGACCGTCCTCTGTCGGAAGAACGGTGTAACCGTATCCTTCCAGTACCTGTATGGTGAATCTTTGAACAGCCTCATCATCCTCTGCCAGCAGAATGGTCTCGGTGCCTCCGGCTGCCTTGCTATTAATGCTCGTTCCCGCCTTCTCATTACATTGTTCTGCTACAGGCAGGTAAATCTTGAATGTACTACCCTTACCCAATTCGCTTTTCACAGTGATGAAACCATTATGCTGATCAATAATCCCGAATGCGGTAATGAGCCCGAGCCCCGATCCCATACCGATTCCCTTTGTAGTGAAGTATGGCTCGAAAATCTTACTGCATGTTTCCTCGCTCATACCGCAACCGGTATCGGTTATGGAAACAAGGACAAAATGCCCCTGAAGATTAACTGGATGGGTCCTGGAATACTCCTCAGTTATAAGTACATTCTCTGTTTCAATGGTAATACTGCCACCCTCAGGCATTGCATCTCGCGAGTTGATGCAAAGGTTCATAAGTACCTGTTCCATCTGTCCGGAATCAACGTAAACGGTTCCCAGTTCATGTCCCTCAATCAAACCAACCCTGATATCTTTACTTATCACTCTTCTGAACATTCGGAGATATTCGCTGATCAGATTATTCATATCCGTGTACTTCAATTCAAGAACAGGTCGGCGACCAACAGCAAG
>JBDLJP010000373.1:0-1734 GCA_039714295.1 Candidatus Fermentibacterota bacterium | reverse complement strand
AAGCAGTCCCTCCAGAACAGCCATCCTGGGGCTGTTCCAGCTCAGGGATACTTTCTTTCCGCAGATCTTCCTCACAATTTGTATTCTCCGCCATAGTTCGTCCTCATCCATCTGAGGGGACCACTGCAGCGGTGTGTGTGCCTTCGGTACGAAAGGAGAAAGGGCTGCTGTAATGCTCTTCCTTGGATTACGGCCATGTTTTCTCGTAATACCAGCTATCTTCAATACCAGTTCACCTATTCCCCTGACATCCTCATCGGTTTCTTCCGGCAGCCCTACCATGAAATAGAGCTTTATCCCTTTTGCTCCCAGACTGAAAAGGGTGTCAACCGCCTTCAGGATGACTTCATCGGAAATGGGCTTGTTTATCTTCTGCCTCAGTGATTCCGTACCCGCTTCAGGGGCAATAGTGATCCTGCCGGTAATGCGTCCGCTACCTTCAAGCCGGCTAATCGTATCAGGTCTCATCGATGGTCTGCCTATAGATACATGGTGCCTTTCACTCAGCGTATCCATGCCGCACTGGAGCGTAGACAGATTGGAATAATCGGAGAATGAGAGGGTCAGGAGACCGGCTTTCTCCCACCCTGTTGATGTGAGGACACTGTCAAGAAGATCCACAGCTTCATCCGGCGGTCTCTCACGTACTGGCCTGTAAAGCTGTGAGGCCTGACAGAATCTGCACCCCCTGCTGCAGCCCCTGGCAATTTCAATAACAGCCCTGTCCTGCGATACCCTGGAATTAGGAACCAGCTGTGCAACGGGAGCGTATTCCATTCTAAGGCTTTCTATCCTCTGCATCTCCACCGGTTTCTTTCCAAGAGCCGGAACGTAAACACCGGGGATTTCAGCGGCAGCTTCCAGACGATCGCTTCGGGAACCGGTACCAGCAAGGATACTGAAAAGAGCCACTCCTTTTTCCTCGATCTCACCAAGAAAGCAAACATCCGCAAAGGGAGCCAGAGGAAGCGGATTTCCAAGACCTCCGCCACCGAAGATTATTACGGGAGCATCATCATCACGGTCAGCGCTGCGAAGGGGAAATCCCATTCTGGTTATCAGATGAAGGACATTCGTGTAAAGAGCCTCCGAAGAGATACCGAAGCCTACAACTCTGCTCAGGCGGACAGGATCGTATCTTTCAAGATCTACCCAGTCCAGGTTCTCCCTGCCTATAATCTCATCCATATCCGGAGCAGGACAGAAAGCTCGTCTGACATCGAATTGACCACTCGACAGCAGAATATGCCTGAGGATCACAAGCCCGAAATTGGACATCCCCAGTTCATATATATCGGGGTATACAAGTGTAACCTTTGGCTTTCCCGTTAAGCTGAGGTCAAGGTTCCACTCTCCCCCGGTGTACTGCTGGGGTCTCTTTACCTTGGGCAGGAATCGCGCGTAGGGATGGTCTGTGCAGATCAAATTCGTAACGGGTCGGGCAGATCGATCTTCTGGGAAACAGGGTTTGCCAGAAGACCATGATCTCTGTAGGTGGAGGCAGTCAGCTCCAGGACTCTATTTCTGGCATTATCGAAGGAAATCCCGGATGCGAAACCGAAACGCCATAGAACCGAGCAGAGAACTTCATCAATATCGGGATTATTTCTGCGCAGGATCGCTGTCCAGTTCTCCGATACACTGTCGATCCGGTCAGTTACAAGGACATCGATCCAGACAATCCCGTTATTCGACAGGTCAGATGGCTTGCCGGGTTCATCGATGAAAGCCCAT
>JBDLJP010000372.1:0-1754 GCA_039714295.1 Candidatus Fermentibacterota bacterium | reverse complement strand
CCGTCTCCGTTGCTCCTGATAGCAAGGTAGTATGGATATGATACAAATGAAATATCCTGAATATCTGAGGCGTAATCTATCTCCCAGGTGTTCAACACTTCAATGGGAATACCCTGCAGGCCTGAATCCAGGATTGAATGAAATGGCTGCGAAATAAGAACAAGGATGCATAAAAACATATTCGCTCTCTGATCTGATTTGAGAAACTCGATCAGTTACAAAGCTCAAGCGATGTAAGGACATTTCTCCCATACACATGCCTACACTTTACACTATACCTTTCCTTTGGATATGTCAAGGAAAGTAGAGGAAGTAAAAGAATGCTCCGGGAAAGTTCGAATATTGTCTACTGTGGCCGACCATTTGGGTATATTCCGGGTACATGGTTTCGCGGATTTGGGGTAACTCATGAAACCCTGCAACCGGAAGGCGCCTACCGGCCTTCGGCTCCGGGAAAATCGAAGGCGATCTTCTTCAGGATCGTTGTGATCTGCGAGAAAGCCTGTTTCAGGCCGCTCTTCTCGATCTCGGTGAGATTCCTCAGGCTGATGTCATTATCCGGTGGAAGGTCTTCGGTGATGGCCGAGCTCTGCCGTTTATACCGCAGGAGCATCAGGATGTTGTACGCCTGGAGGAGCTCGTTGAAGCTCGAACGCTGCAGAACACCAGCTTCCCACAGCGCCCTCAGCCGGTCCGCCGTATTGATCTTACTGATTCCGTGCTTAAGGGCATAGAGCCGGGCGAAATTGACGAGCGGAAGAACAGCCTCCTTGGCATTGAATACCTCTTCCCGTCCATGAACGGTCTTTGTGATGATCTTGCCGAAGGCGCTGATCGGAACCTTGTGGGAGAGGGCATTCCGCGCCAGGTGGAAGAAGAAAGCCGGGCGTTCCGTCAGGATCCCGTGGATATGCCTGCGAAGAGACCTGACCAGCGAAGTTTCGCCAAAGACGCACCGAAAATCGAAGAAGATATTGAAGCGCAGAAGCTCTTCTGTGTCGGGTTCCACGATCCAGCTCAGGAAATAGTTCTTCCATGCCGTAAGCGGCTGGTTCCACTGCGGGTTGCTCGCCATGGAATTGCCTTTGCAGAAGGCATACCCGGCGGCATCCAGGTCCCGACAGACCCGCTTTCCGAGTTGAAGGAAGTACTCTTTCGCCAAGTCCTGCTTCTCCGGTCCGGGATCTTCGTACACCAGGGCATTATCCTGATCGGTGACCAGGGTCTGTTCCTCGCGGCCTTCACTGCCGAAGGTCATGAACGCAAAGGGCACGGGCGGATCTCCCAGGTCGGTGAGTGTCAGGGTGATAATTCGTTTCGTGATCGCGTCGGCCAGGGCGCTGGCCATGTGCGTGGCGTTTCTCGGAGCGGCCCCGGATTCGATGATGGTCTTCAGGATCAGCGGAAGCCGTGCCCTGGTCCTGGCAATCTCATCGATAGAACAGGCCCTTCGGATCTTCTGAAGCAGGATGGAGAAGGAGTGCTGGGGGAAGGAGATGAATTCCGTGTTGCGCACGATCCCGATGCTTTGTCCTTCCAGGTTCCGTACCACGAGGTGGCGGACCTTCTTCTCCTGCATGAAGAGCGCGGCTTCGAAGAGCAGGGCGGTTGAGTGGATCGAGATGACTGGAGCGCTCATGACCTGGTAGATCGGCTGGTGCGCTGAAGCCTGTTCCGCCACGATGCGTTCCCGGAAATCGCGGTCGGTTATCACACCCGCCAATTCTCCTTCCGTGCCGGTGACTCCCAGTATG
>JBDLJP010000371.1:0-1764 GCA_039714295.1 Candidatus Fermentibacterota bacterium | reverse complement strand
TAGAAGAGGAGTACGAGTACAACACATATGAGTACACAGGAGAGAACATCTATAACCTTACTCATTCAATCACTGTGAAAGTAAGTGCCATCGAACAGGTTGGAGATGTAATTGCAGCTCTGATCTCAGGGGGAGCCACATCCATCGGTGGAATAAATTTCACCCTCGGCAACAGAGATGAGTTGATAGCTGAAGCCAGAGAAATGGCCCTTGTCAAGGCAAGAGAAACAGCAGAGCAGCTTGCAGACGGATTGGATGTCTCACTGGGAGAACCGATTAGTATCAGCGAATGGATCGATTACTATGGTGGCTATGACAGCTACGGTTACGGTGGATATAATGATGAATACTACTACGACTCACCGCCGATATCACCTGGAAACTCATCGATAACTCTGAATGTCTCTGTCTCCTACGGCATAAAATGATACTTCTGCTAACAATACTGGCGGGGTTCTTCACAACCCCGCCGGGTGATATGGACTTTACACTGACTGTTCTGAAAGATGCGCTCACAGGGGCATCTCCACAGGCTCTTGGTGTGTTTTTCGCAGAGATCGGGCTGGAAGCTGCTCCCGGTGAGATACATCTATGGGGAAATGAAACCTACTGCGAACTGCTCATGGAATTCTCAGACCTTGCTCCAGATTCGGGAACACCGGATTCCCTCTTCCCTCTTCTTGAAGGCCTGCCATTAGAGCTTCTTATTTCGTCCCCTTGAAAAAGTAGACATTATGGCGGTTACTCTACAGTATGGAAGCACTGATTCTTTATACCGCGATGCTCTGCAGCCATCCTGCCATATCAGAGGTCTGCTCAAATCCCCTTAACGAGACTGCCGGTGAGTTCATTGAGATCCACAACGATTCCACGGATGCCGTTGATGTTGCCGGTTACTCAGTCACTGATGGCGACGCACTTGATGAGATCCTTCCGTGGAGTGGAGTGTTTCCCCAGTCGGGTGTTGAAACGGAAACCACCATTATCCCCGCAGGCGGGTTTGCCGTTCTTCTTGAAGAAGGTTACACTGCTGACCCGTGGCTGACTTTCCCCGAGGGTACGGTGATCCTCTCAACAGGAGATTATGCCATATGTAACGGGCTCGCAGCATCCTCAGACCCCCTGACTCTATACAAATCCACCGGTTCATCGCAGAATGATGTTGTATCCTCCTTCGGAACTCCCGTTCAATCCGATGACTGGCATGAGTGTGATGATGACGGCCTCGACTCCATCCCTTTCGACCCCGGTGAAGAGCTTTCAATCGGGAGATATCCCCTTAACAGCCCGGATAGCGAAGGATTCTGGTTCGCGGGAGAGCCCACACCGGGACAGGCTCCGGAGGCCCCGCCGGATACATTCTTCATTGTAATCGATTCCCTCTTAATGAGCAATACTGATCCGGTACCGGGCAGCTCAGTCCTTCTTACCGCGATTGTATCCTGCTGGGGTACAGTTTCACCGGACACAGGTGAAGTGGTTCTATTCCTGGATGTAGACGGCGACTCCATTCCGCAGTTGGAGGAAGTTCTGTACAGCTATCCCGCATGGAATCTGGTTCCCGGAGAAACAGATACTCTTGAGGTCTTCTTCACAGCTCCGGAGACAGGCTGGTACCCTGCAGTCTGCTCTGCACCGGGAACATCTGTAAGGATTCACTTTTCAACGGGAGGAGGCATCAACCCCATAGTAACCGAGGTTATGGCGAATCCTCTCATCGAGGACCAGGAGGAATTCATCGAGGTCTTCTATCCCGGCCCCGGT
>JBDLJP010000370.1:0-1770 GCA_039714295.1 Candidatus Fermentibacterota bacterium | reverse complement strand
GCCGGCAGATCCAGAAGACCATCACCCATAAATATGACTGCTTTGCAGTCGATCGACAGGGCCCTGCAAATGTCTCTAATAACGGCAGCCTTTTTATCGGTGCCCAGACATAACAGATCTATCCCGAGATCCGCTGCTCTTCTTCTTGTTGCGGGAAAATCTCTGAAGGAAACAAGAGCGACGTGAAAATTCCTTCTTCGAAGCTCTATTATTCCGGCTCCGTCCGCCGAGTTGAACTTCTGGACGGCTCCATCGGGTCCGTAATACAACCCGCCATCGGTCAGTACTCCGTCAACATCAAGGGCAAGCAGTTTTATATCTTCAAGTTGCTTCATCGGCCTTCCCAATGGATAATTGCTTTCCTCATCATTCCCTCAAGAGTATCAAAATCAACCATTGTGGCGGAGTCGCTAAGACCCGATGCCGGGTCAGGGTGCGCCTCAATGAATAGACCGTCAACACCCCAGGCGGCACCAGCTCTGGCAAGTGCCGGAGCAAATTGTCTGTGTCCTCCGCTTATCCCGCCGGCTGCTCCGGGAAGCTGAAGGGAATGGGTCACATCCAGAATGACCTTCTGCGAAAAACCGCTCATCACAGAGAGTGACCGGAAATCAACAACAAGATCACCGTAGCCGAAAAAGGTACCTCTTTCGGTAAGCCAGATCTCCGGACATCCGGCAGCTGAAGCCTTCGCGGCTGAACCGCTCATATTCTCAGGATCCATGAACTGACCTTTCTTGATATTCACAGGTATCCCGGTAGCGCCTGCTGCCTTCAGAATCGAGGTCTGTCTGCATAAAAAAGCGGGAATCTGTATGATATCCACAACCTGAGCTGCGGGTTCTGCCTGCAGCGCATTATGAATATCGGTAGTAGTTCTGACATTGAACTCCCTTGAAATCTCTTCGAGTATCCTCAAACCTTCATCCATTCCGGGGCCCTGGTAGGAACCGTGACTGGTTCGGTTGTCCTTCAGAAACGATCCTTTAAAAATCCACTCGGCAGTACCATCAAGGGACTGCAGAAGTGAAGAAGTGAATTCAGCGACTTTCATGGATATTTCTCTTGATTCAAGGCTGCACGGACCGATAATAAATAGAGGGGTTCCATCATGCATTGAAATATTCCACCGCCCTTTCAAGATCTTCCCGGGTGTCTACACCTATCCCGGGGAAGTCACCTGTTACAACGCGGATACGCACTCCACGCTCAAGCCAGGCAAGCTGCTCGAGCCTTTCTGTTCCTGAAAGGCTGGTTTCTCCCGCCCGGGCACAGCTTCTCAGCGATTCGGGGCTGAAAGAATAAATACCTATATGTTCCATCAGATCAACCGCTCCAAATGGAATAGGATACCTGGAAAAATACAGCGCTTCCTGACGTTCGTTAAGAACAACTTTAACAGAATCCGGTGATTCAGCTAGTTCTGCGGGTATTTCCCTGGCAAGTGTGACGACCTGATCATCTTCCGGTGATATCTCCGTCAGGGAAGTAATCCAGTCCTTATTCACAAGCGGTTCATCACCCTGAACGTTAATAATGGTTTCTCCCGGAAAACCAAGCAGGCTCCAGGCTTTGAAAACTCTCTGGGTGCCTGAAGCGGCTTCCCCTGTATAAACAGCTTCAAAACCTGCATCTTCAACAGTTTTCATAATACGTTCATCATCGGTTGCCGCAACAGCCCTGTCAACAGAATCCCGGATCCCCTGCAATACTCTGATTATCATGGGAATTCCTGCGATGTCCGCAAGGGGTTTTCCCGGCAGCCTCTCA
>JBDLJP010000369.1:0-1775 GCA_039714295.1 Candidatus Fermentibacterota bacterium | reverse complement strand
AATCCGGCTCCGGTTTTTGAGGCCGATCTGAGAGTCAGAAGCATGATAAACGGAATCATCGAAATGTGGATCATATCTGTCATTGCGTAAGCGCTATAGTAGATGTAATAAGGGTAAACAGACCATATCAGTGCAGCAAGGAGAGCCTGTTTTTCTCCCCAGTTCTCTGCGGTAAGTTTCCATACCGCCCAGGCGCCGAGCAGCGCAAAGATCGAATTCAGAAAGAACACAGCTCCTGCGGATGGTCCGGTTATCATGAATACAGCAGCAAGAAGAAGAGGATATCCTGGTTCTATCGAAGCTGTGGGAGTTTCAACGGGTATAATGCCGAACATGTACTCGGGATCCTGACTCCAGCTGCTGAGAAACGCAGCTTCTCTTGTCATTCTGCTTCTGAGATAACCCAATTCCCTGCTGTAGGAGATTCCCTCTCCTGATGCGATACTCCCCGCCAGCGACATGTAAAATCCCTGATCCCTCGGCGGTTCGGGGAGATTACCTCCGAGGAGAATGAACCATACAATTCTGGGCACCAGAACTGCTGCAACGATAATGGAATATTTGTATTTGAGGAGCAGTTTCATTCCTGGATCCAGATCGCTTCAGAAAGTCTCAGAGGCGGATCCTTCCTCTCCTCCAGTAACGTTATGGTATAGTAGAATTCCTGCCAGTGATAATCCTTGTTTCCCTGAGGATCGGTAAGCGCAAGCCCCAGAAGGTAGCTTCCCGGTTCTGCTATATCCAGATCTATCTCTATCCTGGATTCTACCGATCCCCGGAAACTAAGCAGCGGCTGGTTCATCTCGAGATTATTTGATCCTATCACAGTTTCTCCGTCAATTCGATGTATCGAAAAGCCGAATACCACATTATCAACAGAAGGAAGACAACTTTTAATAACCGTATCAACTATTATCTTATCCCCCCTTCGGAATGTGCCGGAGGGTGAACCATCTGTGTTTCTCAGAGTGACAGAGTCAAACCATACCTCTCTGCTTCCCCATTCTTTCGGCTCAGCAGTTGCGGAAATGAATTTTTTCTGAGCGGTTTCAAGATACCCCGATAGAACACTCTCCGCAGTTCCGTCCATCTTTATACTGCCATTATTCAGCCATATCGCCCTTCTGCAGAGTCTTGAAACAGCTTCAAGATCATGGGAAACGAAGATAATCGTCTTCCCTTGTTCCTGAAACTCATTAATTCGCTCGTAGCATTTATCCTGGAATCTCATATCCCCCACAGCAAGGACTTCATCAATAAGCAGTATATCAGGGTCGACAGCTGTTGCAAGGCTGAATCCAAGCCTCATGAACATGCCGTTGGAATAGTATTTGACAGGAGTATCCATAAATCGTTCCAGTTCTGCGTATTCTGCGATTTCAGGAACCAGCTTTTTCATCTCGATCCGGCCAAGTCCAAGCAGGGCACCGTTAAGCATCAGGTTTTCCTCCCCGGTTAGATCAGGGTGAAAACCAACCCCCAGATCAAGAAGTGAAGCGATTCTTCCAGCTGAATCTGACACTCCTGAAGTTGGCTTGTAAATACCTGCAAGGAGTTTAAGAGTTGTTGATTTTCCAGCACCGTTCGATCCGATGACCGCAACGGATTCGCCGGGTTCGATATTGAAGCTGACATCGCTGAGGGCTCTGAAATGCTCTATCCTGGTTTTTCTGTTGAAGAAATTCATCATCGTTTCTCTGAGAGTTACTGCACGGTCGTGATAAAGCCTGTAATCCAGAGTAACATTCTTCATTCTAATCCCGCCAGGTCTCATT
>JBDLJP010000368.1:0-1782 GCA_039714295.1 Candidatus Fermentibacterota bacterium | reverse complement strand
GCGCCGAAAAAATGATCGTCAACTGTGTGCTGGATCATGGATGTGCCAAGACCATCCTGGTTCTCCCACCAGGTTACGTCTACATAACCTATATACGAGGCTCCGAGCACATCCATATCGCCATCACCATCGATGTCCTCTGAGTAAACGAAATTAGCCAAGGGGAAGTTGTCAGAAACGATGTGCTCGTTTACACGGGTAACCATCATGCTGCCAGGGGCGCTGATCCAGTCAACATTTGTATCGAAATGGAATTCTGTTCCAAGGTTGAGCACAGGACCATAGATCCCCGGACCTCCGGACCAGTCCGTCTGTACCGCGAAATCAGCATACACGGCTAAAGAGGAGCCGAAGACAAGTAAAGGCAGGATTACCGTTCGCATAAGGACACCTCCCATACTTCAAGGATCATTGATCATTGACTGTATGTCAATCGAGGTGAAACAATAACCGCAGAGAATGTCCTCTATTCTATTCAGCGCTCCTGCCGCAATATCTGCGACTTTGAAGATGAACTTCTTTTACAGCAGCTTTGTTCCCGTCGTGGGACGGGGTACTTTCACGACAAGAATCCTGAGATCCGAATCGCTCCTGTTGTACCAGCAATGCGGAATATCCTTGGGGCTTTCTATCGCTGTATCCCGGGAAACTTCCAGTTTCTCATCTCCGACTTCCACTATCCCTGTTCCTTCAAGGACATAGAAAAAGACATCAACCGGAGTTATGTGACGGATGAGCTGCTCACCAGGTTTGAGGGTAAGGTGGCTTGAAAGGGCATGTTCGCTGTCGTATACGCGCCTGACGTCAATACCATGGGGGTTTTTTGCACCTGGCTGTTCGGATACCTTGATAATATTCATTACTCTCTCCATTCTACTCTTTGCGAAGGGGGCGGCTGACCACCCCCTTCTTTCTGATTCTATTTTAACCCAGGATGGCCTTGAGGTCATCCTCGGCGGTTGTAGTGGGCATGATATTGAATTTGTCCACAAGTATTTCCAGTGCAGCAGGAGTAAGGAAAGCCGGAAGTGACGGTCCGAGCCTGATATCCTTGATACCAAGATAAAGCAGGGACAGCAGAATGGTTACAGCCTTCTGCTCGTACCAGCTGAGTACCATTGAAAGCGGCAGATCGTTGACTCCGCAATCAAAAGCGCCGGCAAGCGCGACTGCTATCTGGATTGCGGAGTGAGCATCGTTGCACTGACCTATATCGAGCAGTCTTGGAATACCGCCGATATCACCGAAAGGAAGCTTGTTGAAGCGGTACTTACCGCAGGCCAGCGTAAGAATCACGCAGTCATCCGGTATCTGCTGAGCGAGATCAGTGTAGTAATTTCTGCCGGATTTCGCACCGTCGCATCCGCCTACCAGGAAGAAATGCCGGATGTCGCCATCCTTGACCGCCTGGATTACCTTATCGGCAACTGAAAGGACGGCATTACGACCGAATCCCACCATTATCTTCTTCTCTGGAGCATCTTCGGTGAAGCCATCTTCAGCGAGAGCGGCTTCTATTACAGCGGAGTAATCATGATCGTCTATATGCGGTACTCCTGGCCACTGAACCAGTCCGGTGGTGAAGATTCTATCCATATAGGAATCTTTCGGTTTCTGGATACAATTAGTAGTCATAAGGATGGCCCCCGGGAATGCATCAAATTCCGACTGCTGATCCTGCCAGGCGCCGCCGTAGTTCCCCACAAGATGTGAGTACTTCTTCAGCCCGGGATATGCGAGTGTGGGAAGCATCTCGCCATGCGTGTACACATTGATTCCCAT
>JBDLJP010000367.1:0-1812 GCA_039714295.1 Candidatus Fermentibacterota bacterium | reverse complement strand
GGCGGTGAGTTCGATATCAGGGGGTTCCTCTCCCCGGGGGGAGAACATGACAGGGTAATCCTGACAGCACAGAACAAACCTCTGTTGAGACAGGGCAGAAAACATGCAGGGGCGTGGTTCGATGCGGGACGATGGGCTCGGGTTGAGACTCCGGAAAAGGGTTTTATTGAAGCCCATACCCTTACAGATGGTATCCTTTTCTCGGAAGATTTTGCGGACAAAGGGTCTCATCTTTCCATTTTCAATGTCCATGACAGAAAGCGTGAGCTGGAGGTCCTCTGGCTGCTGGGGAACTCTGAGAATGATAAAGAGCTTTCCCGGATCTACAAATTACCGCTGAAGCCAGATCCGTCCCATTGATGATGAGTCGAAATCGATGGGATAGACCCAGGTTCCGAAACCCTCACCCGCGGATCTGTACACATGAACGGATGCAAAGTCTTCTTCCAGCTCTAGAAGAGTTATGTCGACGGCAAGTTCCAGACACCATCTCCCGTCTTCTGAGCTGACTGCAGTATCAAAGCCGTCCTCCCAATCGATCAGCTCGCCTTCAGCTGTGAATATCAATGCTTCTGATGATCCGTTCCGGAATACTTTCAGCCACAGGACAGAACCTTCGCGGGAGTTCAGGATGAAACCTCCGTAGTCTTCACTCTCTTCCGCGCAATCCGCCATTTCCATGAAGATGAAGAGCTGCTCTCCATCATTGGCGGTTGCGAAGCGGGTTGCCGGTACTGATGCCGGCTGACCTGAGAAATCCGCGAAATCCGTATTGAATGGTGCCCTGTACTCTCCCTCCGATCCTTCTCCATCAAGCACTGCTTCCGATTGAAAAGCGTTTGCCGTACGCAGAACCTGCCATGCGTAATTGAACTGCAGTTGTTTATCCCGGCTGCCGTACTCCAGACTGAAGGATATCTCAGGGGACGGGTAAGGGCTTCCTTCAGGTGACTGAGTAAAGACCAGGTCCACCGGCTCGTTATAGATCTCAACATCCAGTGTCTCGGGGTTCAGATTCCAGGTTCCCGGATCAATGTTCAGCGTTACCTCTCGTGGACAGCTCTCCTGGGGAATCAGAGTCAGAATCGCGGATTCAAGCTCCTGTTCAAGCGGTCTCGCCCTGACAAGCTGCATTTCGTACAGGTACGAAAGGTTCATTTCCGCACCGGTATTAATGGTCTCAGGGTATACTCCTCCCGCATCAACAGCAGCGAAGGCAATAGAATCAGGCCAGACGGTCATCCAGCCAAACTGAGTAAAATCACCTCTATGCGGATCAGGTTCGAGAACAGTGCTGCCTGAGGGTCCTGCGGATATGTACAGAATCCCCTTCTCGCGCTCCGCTGCAAAAAGATGAATGTGTCCTCCAACAACAGCCAGGGGATGCGACTGTTCCATTATCCTCTTGAAAGCGGTTACGGCGACCGAGTCCTGCCAGGCCATGAACCAGAATGGTTTGTGGGTGACGAATATCCATGGTTCATCAGTATCTATTCCGTCTATCAGTCCTTCTATAGTTTCCAGATTTTCTTCCGTAAATCCGTATTCCATTGAGGAATCCCAGATTACGAATGAGATACCATGAATCTCCTCTGTTCTTGAAGGTTCGACCCCGGTGTACTGCCTCCAGTATTGAGCGGTCTCCCCGTTCCATATATCGTTGTTCCCAGGAGTGTAAACGAAGGGAAAGGCAGTGGTAAGCTTCCGAAGCAGTGGGAGAATGTTTTCCCAGTCCTCAACAGCTGTTTCAACATCACCGTCACCCTCTACGAAGTCGCCGACAGAAAGAATAATATCCGGAGACATCTCCAG
>JBDLJP010000366.1:0-1819 GCA_039714295.1 Candidatus Fermentibacterota bacterium | reverse complement strand
CACCAACATGCTCCATCCTGAACAGAAAACCTGAAGTGGCGGGGGACGATCATGCAATCGGCCTGAGTTGCAAAGGAGTGGTTTATGATACCGTTGGGCTCAGCCTGAAGCCCACCCATGAAAAGACCGACCATACAGGCAAGGATCCAGAAATCGATAGCTTTCGTCATCCAGAATGCGTAAAGGATTATGACGATGTAGCCTGCGATTCCCGCATAGAGCATTCTCTTTGAACCGAATCTTTTCGCCATCGCGCCGTATATCAGGCTTGCGGGAACTCCAATAGCCTGGGTCAGCAGAAGGGCACCGATAAGATGACCGGAATCGAGACCGAGTTCTGCTTTGCCGTAGATAGTGGCCATCATAATGACCGTCTGTATACCATTGTTGTACAAAAGGAATGCGAGAAGGAACCTAAAAATGTTCTTCCTCGACTTTAAATGCCGGAATGTTGAGATGAATGCTGAAAATCCCCTGGTGAAGGATCCTCCCAGGGTCTTTGCGCCTCCGCTTAAACCTTCCGGAACCCGCAGGAAGAGGGGGATGGAGAAAAGTGTCCACCATGCTGCAACGGAGAGGAAAACTGACTTCAGGGCAGTAGCGGTATCGGTGAATCCGAACAGGGAAGGCTTTCGGATCATAAGGAGGTTAAGAGCCAGGAGAATTCCACCTCCCAGATATCCGAAGGCGAAGCCCCTTGATGAAATAAGCTCCCTTCGGGCGGGAGTTACTGTTGAGACGAGCAGAGAGTTATAAAAAACGTTGGCTCCCGCGAATCCGATCTGCCCGACAACAAGAAGCCCCAGAACCGGCCAGATATCCCCCGATCCGGTAAGTGATAGAAGTCCTGCTGCCAGCACACCAACCCCGGTAGCAACACCGAGGAACTGTTTTCTCCTGCCCCCCGCATCAGCGACCGCACCAAGAACCGGAGCCGTCAGAGCTACCAGGAATGCTGCGAAAGCCATGGCATATCCCCACAGCGAAGTGGCATTGCTTGAAAGACTTATTCCGAGAAATGACCAGTTTACCGTGCTGCCTGCGCATATTGTTTCGGCAAAATAGACGGGCAGTACCGCCGCTACAATGGTTGTAACGAAAGCTGAGTTGCCCCAGTCATAAAGGCACCACGCGTTTTCGGGAGAGAGCCTGAGCAGCTTTTTCAGTGTATTCCCCTTTCTCCGCTGAAACATAAACGTTTTCAGACATCGATGAAAGAGAACGGAGAGCAACCCCGGATTCTACCGCATCTGCTCAGCGGCTGAAGCGTCAACCTCCGAAAGCATCCATATTCTGCAGGTCGACCTCTGCAGATCTGTGAATGTAACTCAGGGACATTCCGCTCTCCCCCGGCTCCTTCGCCTTCGGAACCGCCGGATCGCAGGAATACTCCATCCGGTGAGTACATTGTCAGTTTCATGGTGGACATATCACCCACAACGATGTTGCCCTCTGATGTGAATCCAAGTGCACCTGGCTGACCGAAGACATAATTGGAATCACCCATTTCAATTCCGATTGAATCGTAAGCTGTCAATTCGTGCCCGGGAAATCCTGTCTCACGATCAGAAGATGATGCTGCAGGCTCCCCGCCACAGGAAATAATGATTAAAGCAGCGCATGATGTTATCCCCGATCGGGCGATGGCTGAAGCTGCGTAATTGAACATCTTAACTCCTATCCTGCTCAGAAAGCCATTACAGGTATCAGCGAGTTACTTGAAGCTTCTGCTTGAATGCTTCTGTATCATAACATCCTGAATGAGATAAACCATGACAAGGCAAGACAGTCTGTTTGCCGATCATTGATCAAGCCCGGA